>JAJDNW010000100.1 GCA_022340465.1 Deltaproteobacteria bacterium
CGAAATTGACCGGGATCATCATGAAGGGCAGATTGAGCAGACGCTGCCTCGCCTTGAGCATCGATGGCCCGGGAATCTCTTCATGCGGGCTGTGGGAAAGAAAGGCGGCCAGAGGCTTCAAGATCCGGTGCATGATAGCAACCAGCAGGCAACTGCTCAACGCGATCAGAAACAGCAGGCCGAAAAACCGCCGAGCAACGATCCGCCCCCATAAAAAGTGGTCGCCCGGCGCCCCGGGATTCAACTGGTCGAGAATGTATTCGAGGGGGGTAAACATATTGAGGATCACGATCACCGTCAGGCCGATGGCGGTCGAAAGAATGCCGATGACATACAGCCCGGCAAGCGATCTTTTCGATTCAGAAATGTTCTGGGCTTTAAAAGACAAAATGATGGCCTACGAAAAGCAATGGGAATAATCGATTCCTAAAAGCTGAAACGCTCACTCCGGATAAAAGATTTCCGAAAATACCCGGGACCCGGAAAAGCGCTCATCCACCAACAGGGTGGCATCCCTGATCATTTCACCCCGGCCGCACAAGTAAAAGTCATACACACCCGCTTCGATGCGGGTGCGCATGTAATCGGTTACACGCCCGTCGAAGCATGCCGGCATCTGTTGCGAGCCACCGGGAATGCAGGCCACATAATGGCCGGCAGCCGCGGCCATGGTCGTTTGATAATAGAGCTCCTCCGGTTGGCGCACCCCGTGCAGCAAGGTAAATCCGGCAATACCGGACCTGGCCATGGCGCAGAACGGGGCGATGCCGGTTCCCGTGCTCACGCAAACGACGCTCCGACCGGATAGATTAAACTGAAAATAGCCCGAAGGCCCTTCGATCCGAAGTTCGGTGCCGAGAGCACACGTCGCCAGCCACGCGCTCATCCTGCCTTCCGGAACATGGCGAATGCACAGGCGGATGACCGGTTCCGAAATACCGGAGGCGATGCTGTAATCTCTACTGATGCCGTCACCGAGAATATTGATCCGCTGCCCGGCTGAAAAAATGAAATTGTCGGGTCGCGTCAACATCAGTTCGAATGCCTTCTGCGACAGCCACAAACGCTCCTCGATTGCCGTGGTATGGACGATTGTTTTCATGGGGCGCTGCATTAGGTCCCCGGGCACCCAGAGCCCGGTACCGAAGTCTGCGATTGTCTGCGGTTAATAATCATTTTCTGCGTTCTCTGCGCGCTCTAACGAAGTGGGCGAGAGATATACTCGCTAATCCAAATAACCCAACAAACCCACTTGCACGCTAACCCGACCACCGACAGCTTACATCCATCCGGCCGGATTCTCACCGCCATTCGATATCCGACTCCCCCTGTATCTGATTGCAATACCGGGCCAGGACAAACAGGTAATCCGACAAGCGGTTCAAATAGCTTAGAATCGTCTCGTGGACACGGTCCCGGGCCGCGGCGTGGTCGTTTCTGAAGATTCGCACGGCCTGGCGTTCGGCCCGCCGGCAGACCGACCTCGCGATATGGGCCCAGGCAGAGGTCATGTGCCCCCCCGGAAGAATGAAGCGGGTGAGGGTCGGCAGGGATTCCTGCAGGGCGTCGATATGCTTTTCCAAAGCGGCAACCCTCTCGTCCTCAAACACCTCGATCTGTTTTGCCGCCGGAGAGCCCGGTGTGACCGCCATCCAGGCGCCCACCACAAACAGCTCGGCCTGGATCCCCCGCAGGGTTTCAATCAGTGCACGCCGATCCGGCGGTAACGCGGCCGCCAATGCACCCAGAATCGAATTCAGCTCATCCACGCTACCGTAGGCTTCGATTTTTTCATCGTCTTTGGCGACCCGCTCGCCACTGAACAGACCTGTGTTTCCCCTGTCGCCGGTTCGCGTGTATATGTTCATTTGACTTCCCTTCTTTCTTTTAACCCGGATAGACCGCAAACAATAACATCTGATATCAAACTGATAGACAATTTCAAATTGCCTACCGCAATCGATCATTCCCGTCAACACGATACCAACCATTTCCTGAGGATTTGTCCACTGCGGCTGATTCGTTTCTCCAAGACCGTCATCACCGTTTCACATACGGGCTTGCATTTTTCCTGTTTTTCATTATAAAGACATTTCTATTTTTCAGGAATCGAGATGAAAATATCCTATATCTGGTTCGACATCGGCTACACCCTTCTGCGCATGAAGCGGGAAGTCACCTATCGCCAAGCCCTGAAAACGTTTGGTGAAGATATTTCCGTGGAAATCCTGGAAAGGGAATTTCACTGGGTGGACAAGCTGTTCATGCGGGAATACCCCGGTGTATTCCTGAAGGGCAGAGGGGTTTACATGCCCTGGTTTCTGGGTGTTCTGAATTACCGCCTGGGCATCAGCCTCGATGTTGCCGAAGTGGACAAGTGCTGGGAAAAAATCCAGCTTGCAACCGAGGATTACTGGATCCCTTTCGGCGATGTGCACGAGGTGCTGGGGGAATTGAGAGACAGTTCCCTGCGCATGGGGGTTATCTCCAACTGGGACCGTTCCGCCAAGTACCTGCTGAAACGCCACGGCCTGATCGGCTATTTCGAGCACTGCATCATCTCCTCCGAAGTCGGCCTCGACAAACCCGACCCGGCCATTTTCAATCTTGCCATGCAACAGGCTGAAGCAGATCCCCGGGAGTGTGTTTATGTGGGCGACAACTATTACGACGATGCCGTGGGCAGCCGCCAAGTAGGCATGCAGGCCCTTATCTTGAACCGTTTCGGCACGCTCGGTGTGGAGGAGATCGATGATGCGCCGATCATTCAGAACCTGGGCCAGATAAAGGACTACATCGCCTAAACAGCAACGTTGCATAAACAAGGGGAGAAATCATGCCTGAACCCATCATCGGCATCGATCGGGGGGCGTCCTTCACCGACCTTGCCGTTCTCAGGGGCAGGACTCTCATCGACCGCCGGAGCCTGGAGACAAGAGACTGGACCGCTATCACGGCCGCCCTGGAAGAACTGCGGGAAAAACACCCGCGCAGCCATCTGGCGTTCAGCGGCGCTGCCAGCGGCATGCCGCCGGGCATCGTGGAACGCGTCACCGTGGTTCCGGAAATCGATTCCATCGGCCTGGGAGGCGCCACCCTGGCGGGCACCCGGAAATGCCTGGTCGTCAGCATGGGAACGGGAAGCGCCATGGTACACGTGGATCAGGACGAGGTTACCCATATGGGGGGAACCGGCGTGGGCGGAGGCACCATCAAGGGTCTGGGAAAGCTCATCTGCGGCAGCGAAGACGTTCACAACCTGGAACGGCTCGCCCTCGAAGGCAATGCCGCCCAAATGAACCTGACCATCGGGGACCTGGGGCTGAATGACCTCAGTTTCCTGTCCGCCGATGCCACGGTTAGCAATTTTGCCGGCATCAAATCCGACGAAACCGAAGACAAAGCCGCCGGTATTCTGTCCCTGGTGGCGGAGACCATCGGCATTATCGCCTCCCTGTGTGCCTTGCACGCCGGCTGCGGCGACCGCATCGTCGCCGTGGGCAAGGTCGCCGCCAACCGGCACATCCGGCACACCCTCGATTTGGTCGGCGCCCTGTACAAAACACGGTTTTCGTTTCCCGATAACGGAGGCTGTGCCACGGCCTATGGTGCGGCGATCAAGTACATGAGCATGGCATGACCTGGATGTTATTTGCACTTCATGCGTCAGCGCTAAATTTGAAACGCTCAACTCGGGTAAAAAGGAGCACACCATCAAACTGACCATCATCGGCTGGTGGGGAGCGTACCCGGATGCCGGACAGGCGACTTCGGGCTATCTGCTGCAAACCGGCGGAAAAAACATACTGCTCGATTGCGGCTCCGGCGTTTTGGGGCGGCTCCAGACATACCTGGCCCTGGAAAACATCGACGCGGTCGTCCTGTCCCATTATCATCACGACCATGTGGCCGATCTGGGCTGTCTGCAATATGCCGCGCGGGTCCTGATGGACCTGGGAAAACGCGGGAAACCGCTGGACATCTACGGGCATGCCGAGGATCATCATTTCGCGTCCCTGAGCTATCATGCGTTTTCCATCGGCCATGCCGTCGACACCGAAAATGCGCTTCTTCTGGGTGAAACCACTTTTTCGTTCTGGCGCAATGTCCACCCGGATCCCTGCTATTCCATGCGCATCCAAGCGGACGGCCGGGTGCTGGTCTACATATCCGACACCGAGTGGCACGACGGATTGGTGGAAGCGGCGCAGGACGCGGATTTGCTGATATGCGAATCCAGCCTTTACAATGAGTACAAAGGCGTGGTAGGCGGACACCTGACAGCCGGTGAAGCCGGCACGATTGCAGAAAAGGCCGGGGTGTCGCGCCTGGTGCTGTCGCACCTGCCGCACTTCGGCCGCCACGCGACCCTCGCCACCCAGGCGGCCGAGGTTTTTCACGGGCCGGTCGAACTGGCCGAGACCGGTAAAAGCTGGGAACTGTAAAAAGCAATGGCATATTGGATTGGTGGGGTAATGAGTGATGGGTAGCGGATAGCTTTTTTTCAGGCCATAATACTTTAAAAAGCACTAGCACGACCGCCATCGAAACCAATATTCCAATACGCCAACACTCCAGTATTCCAGAAAATTTGTTTGTGGCCAAGCCTAATGGCTCTGACCTGGCCCAGAGGGCCACGTTTCAAATACTGGAATGAAAAAATAGCACATCCGATATTGGATGTTCATTATCAATACAGGGGACTATTGCCATTTTACTCTTTGCGCTCAGGCGGTTCGGACGTCTAATTCTGACGGTCCTGATCATATCGACCATCGTCTTCCTGGTAATCAGGGTCATCCCGGGCGACCCGGCCCTGACCATTGCCGGCGTGGACGCGTCGCAAAGCGATATCGCCGCCATCAGGGCCAGGCTGGGCACCGACCAACCCATGTTCAATCAGTATCTGCAGTGGATCTGGGACGTGTTCCGGTTCGATTTCGGCCACTCCATGACGTCGGGCCGGGCGGTCAGCGACCTCATCATGGAAAGGTTCCCTCTCACGCTGACCCTGGCGGTGCTGGGCATTGTGCTTTCCATCTTCATCGCCATCCCCTTAGGCGTCATATCGGCGGTCCGACGCTGGTCTTTCTGGGACTACATCGGGATGCTCTTTTCCCAGGCAGGCATGGCCATCCCCAGTTTCTGGCTGGGAATTCTGCTGCTCCTGCTTTTGTCTATCAAATACAGGGTGTTCCCGCTTTTTGGCTCGGGCAGCATCATGCACCTGATTCTTCCGTCGATTTCCCTGGGGATAGCCCGGGCGGCCGTGCTGCTGAGGCTCACCAGGGCTTCCATGGTGGAGGAACTCAGCAAGGAATACGTGGTTACGGCCAGGGCCAAAGGCCTCACCGAAGGGATGGTCAACTACAAGCACGCTCTTAAAAACGCCCTCTTGCCGGTCATCACCATCGCCGGCATTCAACTCGGTTACATGCTGGGGGGGGCGATTATCATCGAACAGGTGTTCTCCCTGCCGGGTCTCGGGCGCCTGTTCCTCTTTGCCGTGTATCAGCGGGATTTTCCCCTGATTCAGGGCGGCGTCGTCTTCGTGGCTTTTGTTTTTTCGTTCATCAATTTTGCGGTGGACATCCTTTACAGTGTGCTAAACCCCAAAATCCGAATCAGTTGATTTTACCTTGCCTGTGGAAGTCTCCGACTCGTGCAAAATCAACTGCGGGTGCATGAAATTTGATGAACATATTAATTTGAACCGAGATAGCGAGCGCATTCCCTGCAGCTTGCTGCAGGGTAAGCGAGCGAATCATAATTGATAGAATTCCTTACGGTGAAGATTCCCCTTAAGCTTGCTGCGGGGAGTGCTCAATATCGTGAACCGATGATGAATGCATCAAGCAACAACTTGCTGGAAATAAAAAACCTGGATGTCAGCTTTGTGCAGCGACGGGGGACGGCGCATGCCCTGAGGGGGATCGACCTTTCCATCGCGGCGGGCGAAATCCTGGCTCTGGTGGGTGAGTCGGGCTCCGGAAAAACGGTGACATCCATGAACATCATGGGACTCGTCCCCATGCCGCCTGCCCGGGTCAACGCCGGCAGCCTGCTGTTCAAGGGCAGCGACCTTATCGGAAAATCCCATGCGGAAATGCGTAAAATAAGGGGCAATGAAATTGCCATGGTATTTCAGGAACCGGCCAAATACCTTAATCCTTCCCTTAAGATCGGGGAGCAGATTACCGAAATGCTGGTACTGCACCAGGGCATGTCCAAGAAACAGGCCGTGGAAAGAGCCCTGGAATGTCTCGATGTCGTTGGGTTGGGAAAAAGCCGCCGGGTGCTGAACAGCTACCCGCACGAGCTTTCTGGAGGCATGAAACAGCGGGCCATGATCGCCATGGCGATCTGCTGCAACCCCTCCCTGTTGATCGCCGACGAGCCCACCACGGCGCTGGATGTCACCCTGCAGCTGCAGATTTTGAAACTGATCCGCAGCCTCAAGGCGAAATTTTCCATGGGCATCCTTTTTATTTCCCACAACCTGGGCATCGTAAAGGAAATTGCCGACAGGATCTCGGTCATTTACGCCGGCAAAATCGTCGAATCGGCCCCTAACAGGGATCTGTTCGGGAGCACCCTGCATCCTTACACCAGTGCCTTGCTGCAATCCATTCCGGATGCAGGCAAAAGGGGCCACCGCCTGCGGGCCATACCGGGCAGCGTCCCGGATGCAGAGGCCATCCCCGCAGGTTGCAGCTTCCATCCGCGCTGTCCACTGGCAAAAGAAATTTGTGCCCGGGAAATGCCCCTGACCAGGGAATACGGCCATGGCCATTCGGCGGCCTGCCATATGGTATAAAATCGTGTTCCACGATTTTATTAAACGCGACTTCGTCGCTATTTGAAACCGGTATAAAGCGGAAGAGATACGTTGAAGCGCTTCGTCGAAATAAAAAACCTGGAAAAAACCTATTACGGCCGCGGCATCCTCAAGCGGGGAAAAAATGCCGTCAAGGCCGTGGACAGGGTCAGCCTGGGGATCGAAAAAAAGAGTGTTTTCGGCCTGGTGGGCGAATCCGGGTGCGGTAAAACCTCGCTGGTCAGGTCCGTATTGTACCTCGATCCCCCCACCGCCGGTGAGGTTTGGGTCGACAACACCCTGCTCGGGGATCTGTCCCGGCGCGGTCTGAGGACCTTCCGGCGGCGCATGCAGATCGTTTTCCAGGACCCCAACAGTGCCCTCAACCCTAAAATGAACATTCAGGACAGCCTTGAGGAGGGGCTTGTCAATCGCGGCATCGATGCCGTCCAGAGAAAAAAACAGACGACACGCATGCTGGACCTGGTGGGGATTTCCCCCTCGCACAGCGCTCGGTACCCGCACGAGTTCTCCGGCGGCCAGAAACAGCGCATCGTCATCGCCAGGGCCTTGTGCATGGAACCGGACTTTCTGGTGCTGGATGAACCGGTATCCAACCTGGACGTGTCCATCCAGGCCCAGATTATCAATCTTTTGCAGGACCTGAAAAGCGAACTGGAACTGACCTATCTGTTCATCTCCCACGACCTCAATCTCGTGGCCTATCTGAGTGACCGCATCGCCGTCATGTACAAGGGCCGCCTGGTCGAATCCGGTTCCACGGATGAAATCATGGGACGTCCGCTGCACCCCTACACCCTGCGGCTCTTTTCGTCCATACCGGGAATGCAAGCCGATACCGCCCCGGAAGGATTGCCTCCGCAGGCGGAACCCGTCGCGGCAAGTCATAAAAAGACGACCCTCGGCACAGGCGGGTGCAATTACGTCGATTTCTGCCCCATGGGCGACGGGGATTGCACCCTGCGCGAACCGCGGCGGGAGACGATAGCCGGCAGCCACAAGGTTGCCTGCTTCAAGATCGGAAATAACGATTGATTAATATCTATTTTCCTTGAATAATAGTGCCGAACACCTTGGCAATCGACAGTTTAACCGTTCTTCAACAATAAAAGGAGGCTGCCATGAAAAGAACCCTGTTTTTAATCATTGCCTTAACCCTTGCGGTGCTGACCCTGAGCGGGCTCGCCGTGGCCAAGGAGCTCAATTTCGCTCTTTCGGGAAACCCGGATACGCTGGATCCGCACAAAACGTCCGGGACCCTTACCTTTCAGACGCTGAAAAGCGTTTACGACACGCTGGCCGAACCGGACCAATCCGGCAAAATCGTACCGGCCCTGGCCGAAAAGTGGGACATCAGCCCGGACGGCATGACCTGGACCTTCACCCTGCGCAAAGGCGTTGTTTTTCACAACGGCGACAAGCTGACCTCCCGGGATGTCAAAGCCACCTTCGAGCGCATCCAGGCCAAGGAGACCGCATCCCCCAACGCCAATGAATTCGCCGTCATCACCGCCATCGAAACCCCCGACGATATGACGGTGGTGCTCAAGCTTTCGGCACCCTCCGCCCCGCTTTTGGGAACCCTGGCCTCGGGATGGGGCGCCATCCTGCCCAAAGGCCTGATAGACAGCGGCCACGATTTTGCCGCCGAACCCGTGGGGACCGGCCCGTTCAAAATGACCCAGTGGGTCAGGGACGGCAAGATCGTCCTCGAAAAAAACAAGAACTACTGGATGAAGGGCCTTCCAAAACTGGACAAGGTGACCATGCACATCATCCCCGAAAGGGCCGTCCAGGTCCAGGGGCTGATCTCCGGCCAGGTGGATGTCAGCTACATCATCGACCAGGAAGACGTTCCCCTGCTTGAGAGCAGCCCGGACGTGGAAGTCAGGAAGACCCTGACCTCGCTCATCTTGGTCATGCCCATGAACTGCAGCCGCCCACCCCTGGACAATGTCAAGGTAAGGCAGGCCATCACCCAGGCCATCGACAAGCAGAAGGTGCTCGACGTGGCCTACGGCGGCGGCAAGCCCATCGGCACGTTCATGGACTACGGCAACGCCTACTACAAGGACTTCACCGACCTTTATCCCTACAACCCGGCCAAGGCCAAAAAAATGCTGGCGGAAGCCGGCGTGGGCAAGGACACCGAATTAGAAATGTTCCTGCCCCAAAATTATCCGCCGCATGTCAAGGCCGGTGAGATCTACCAGGATATGCTGACCAAAGTGGGCCTGAACGTCAAGATCAAACTGGTGGACTGGTCCACCTGGATCGGGGATGTCTACCGCCAGGCCAAGTACGATTTAACCGTCATCGGCCACACCGGCAAACTCGACCCCAATGGCACCCTCGCCAATTACGGCAAGGAAAAAAGATATGTGCGCTGGGTCAACGCCAAAGCCGCCGAACTCATAGACAAAGCCGCTCAAACAGACGGATTCGAAAACCGCAAGAAGCTTTACGACCAGGCCCTGCAGATCATGGCCGAAGAAGTGCCTTTCATGTTCCTGGGCTCTTCCTACCGCCGCATCGGCCTCAGGAAGAATGTCAGCGACTTCCGCATGACGCCCAGCCTGGACACCTTCGACTTCCGCTGGACGAACGTAAAGTAGAAAAAGAACCCAAGAGGGTAAGAAGGTAAGTAAGCCAACCTTCTTACCTTCTTAAGTTCTCACTTTCTTTTTGAAAAAACGACTTATGAAATCAGACGCTTCAACAATCCTGTTCTACCTTTCGATCCTATTTCTAGTTGTCCTGGGAGTTGCCGCGGCCGCGGCACCCGCCATAGCCCCCTACGACCCGGTGGAACAGAACCTGGACCAGCGGTTTTCACCGCCGGCCGGATCCCACCTGCTGGGGACGGACAACCTGGGCCGGGACGTGTTCAGCCGCATCATCTACGGGTCCCGCTCGGCACTGATAGTGGGAATCGTCGCCGTCGCCATCTCGGTGCTGCTGGGATCGCTGGTGGGATTGGTGGCCGCCCTCTCCAGTGAATTGACCGACAACACCCTCATGCTGCTCATGGACAGCCTGCTCTCCTTTCCCACGATCCTTCTGGCCATTACGGTGGTGTCTTTTTTAGGCTACGGCCTGTTGCAGGTGATGATAGCCATCGGCGTCATTTTCAGTCCTGTTTTCGCCCGGCTGGTGAGAGCCGAGACCCTGGTCATCAAAACCGAGGGCTACGTGGAAGCCTCGCGCTCTTTGGGCAGCCCGGTGGTCAAAATCGTTTTCAAGCATATCATCCCGAACCTCCTGGGCAAGGTGGTTGTTCAGTGCTCCATCACCTTTGCCCTGACCGTGGTCATCGAGGCGTCACTTTCCTACCTGGGGCTGGGGACCCAGCCACCCACCGCCAGCTGGGGACTCATGCTGAAGGATGCCCGCAACTACCTGGCCCTGGCTCCCTGGATGGCCATCTATCCGGGTCTGGCCCTGGCGCTGACGGTCTTCGCCTTCAACATCTTAGGGGACGTGCTTTCGGAAAGGCTGAACCCTAAAATCTAAGAACCCGGGCGAGGCCCGCCCGGATTCTTAAATCGAAAAGGAATAACAGTGAGAATAGGCCTCCTCTCCGACATCCATGTAGACATCAACCGGGACGCCGGCAAACCGGTCATGGAAGGCCTTAAAAAGGCTATCCCATCCAAAAACCTCGACAGGATGATCATTGCCGGAGACATGGCCAGCGACTATGTGTTGACCCTTGCCAGCCTCAGGGAGATAGAAGACGCCACCGGCGTCGAATGCCTCTTCGTGCCGGGGAACCACGATATATGGAACGAAAACCATCCCGGCATCACGGCCTGGGATGCGTATGAAAAGCTGAGGTCGTTCACAGGCAATCTAGCCAACGGCCCACGCGTGTTGACCGGTAACTGGATCGCCATCGGCGACATCGGGTGGTACGACTACTCCTTCGGTAGCCCCGACTATTCCACGGAAGAATTCGACCGCATGCAGATAGACGACCGCCTGTGGCAGGACAAGGTCAAGGCTGTCTGGGACCGCTCCACCGTTGAAATGCACGCCTACTTTTTCGAAAAACTCAAGCGGCAGCTCGACGCCCATCGCGGCAATAAAATCATTCTGGTCATCCACGCCCTCCCCATCCGTGAATTCACGGTCCAGGATCCCGGGCGTTTGTGGTCCTACCTGAATGCCTTTCTCGGCAGCAGTCAATACGGCGCCCTGGCCCTTGAATACGGCGTACGCTATGTTGTCTGCGGGCATGTCCACTACCGCAAAACCGCCCGCATTCGGAAAACCGAGTTTATCTGCAACTGCCTGAATTACAGCGATCAGTGGATCGACAGCGAACCGGACCGGGAGATTGCCGACGTTCTCAAGGTTATCGAAATCGCATGACCCAATACCAAACACTTGCACCGTCCGTTTTTTTTTCGGTAAATAGGCCTCCGCCATCTTCGGCGGCCAATGCAGCGAGCTCCGGCAGAGCCTCAAAATATAGTGAAGGACCATCGAAGGCGCCTGCTCTGCCGTCGAAGCTGATTTGTTTCAAAGAAAACGAAACGATATGCTGATTACCGAATTGCTTACAGAAAATGCGCGTTTATGTGGGAATGAAATCGCGCTTGTGGAAAGGGAACCGCAACACGACAAACGGCGGGTGCTGACCTGGGGGCCTTCGAAGAAGAAGCCAACCGCCTGGCCGCGGGACTCGTGGCGCGAGGCCTGAAGAAAGGTGATCGGGCGGCAGTGCTGATGACCAACTGCCTGGAATGGCTGCCGGTCTATTTCGGAATCCTGAAATCGGGTGCCCTGGCCGCCCCGTTGAACTTCAGGTTCGACGCCGGCACCATCGCAAGATGCCTGGAAACCGCCGACGCCAACGTCCTGATCTTCGGTGAGGAATTCATTGACCGCATTCGCAGCATCAAGCCGGATCTCGACCGCTTTGTGCAGATCTATATTTTCGTCGGTTCCGTTGACGTCATACCGGAATTCGCCGTCCCTAACCGCCAATTCGTGACTGCTGCCAAAGCGGACCTATGCCTTGACGAAAAAAGCCTGTCTCGTTTTTGTGAGGCGCTCCCGCGCTACAAGCGCCCCAAAAAGTTCTTCCTCGACGACGTCCCGCGAAATCCAACCGGAAAAATAGAAAAGCCTGAACTCCGCAACAAATTCGCCGGAAAAACCGAGAATTGCAGCTTCCCCGCAGCAAGCTGCAGGGAATACGCTCGCTATCCCGGTTCAACCACCTTCGGCTGAAGCCGAAGGCTTAACGACATTCTGAAACGCAAACCGCTATTCCGAAAAAATTTCCCTCTGATTTTGTGTGTGATCGATGATGTAGCGCACATCGAAATTTTCCACCAACTCCTTTCTAAGGGAGCCCATCCGGGACCGTTCGATATGGCGCATACGGATATAAACCTTCCGGCGGTTTTCGGACGCCTGATCGTAGGATGAAAGAATGCTGACCATCTGCCCGCCGTAGCCTCTTATCAGGTCGGCAAGCTCTTTGATGCTGCCCGGCCGGTCTTCGACCAGGCAGGCGACCTGAACGCCGCCGTTCTCAATGCCGGTCAGGGAGGTCAGCACCCTGAAGATGTCCGTCTGGGTGATCACGCCCACAACCGATCGATCGGCAACGGTAACCGGAACACCGGATATTTTTTTGTCCAGAAGCAGCTGAGCCGTTTCCTCCACGGTCCATTGAGGATCCACCGTGATCGGATCGCGGGTCATAATCTCCTCGATTTTTATTTTCGTGAGCAGATACAGGAGTTCATGAATCTCCAGGCTGGTGGCGTCCGATGCGGATGCCTTTTTGAGATCGCGGTCCGTGATGATGCCGACCAGCTTGGAGCGTTGCAACACCGGCAGCATCCGAATGCGGTGCTCCTTCATCAGCGCGGTCGCATTCTGCATGGATTCCCTGGCGTCAATGGTCACGACCTTTTTGCTCATCCAATTTTTAACCAGCATAATGACCTCCTCCACCGTTTGTGGTGGCCGTTTGATCGGTTTGAAGTTCCCAGCCGCCCTGCCGAGAAGCGGACGCTTCGCTTTGCCTCGACAACGGGCGGGAAAGGCGGTCCCCAGCGTTGCAACGATGGGGTTATGGCTCAGGCGGTGCTTCCCGACACCCTATGGATGTTACCCTTTCCGCTTCGCTCGCTTTCGCGGTTCACGTCCCTTCCGTGGAGAGCACCTCGGCCAGACAATCCAGAATGATGCCGGCGGTGAAAGGTTTGGCGACGATCTTCCGAACGCCTGCCTGGATGGCCCTTTGTTCGACGGTTTCCGTAGGATAGGCCGTGATGAGAACCTTGACGGCATCCGGACAATGCCGATCGATTTTACTGATAAATTCGATGCCATTCATGCCGGGAAGCTTGTAATCGGCAATAATGATGTCGAACCTCTGGTCCGCCAGCGCGTCCAGGCCCTCCTCCGCGGTTTCAAGGGCAACGATATGGCAGCCTTCCGACTCGAAAAAAATGCACAGCGAATCTCTGATCCACTCGTCGTCGTCGATTAAAAGGATGCACATCCCTCTCAATATGTGAAAAATATCCATGCACTCACCGGGGTATCTCAAGCTATGTCGTCGGGGAGGTCCGCGGGCAGCGGAATGATGAAAACCGGTTTGTGCGTACGGCGTAAAACCCGCTTAGCCGTGCTCCCCAAAAAGGTATGGGCAATCGCTCCTTTCCCGTGCGTTCCCATGAGGATCAAATCGCAGTTGTATTCACTGGCCGTGCGCAGGATTCTTTCCGCCGGGAAGCCCTCGCACAACTCGATCGACAGGTCAAGCGCTTCATAAGCGGGGTCTTTCCGGGCATTCTCGTCAATCACCCGTTTGAGACGCCCCCCTATGATAGCCCGGGTCTGGGCGATTCGCTCTTCGATGAGGCTTTTTTGCTCTTTTCCGGTAATGTAAACATCCAGCAACGGTACAATATGCGGGTAGACTTGCTCAAGCACGTGCAATATGATGATTTCGGCATGATGGTTTTTTGCGGTGCTCAACGCAAAACGGAGGGCGTAAACCGAATTCGGCGACAGGTCCGTCGCATATAGAATCCTTTTTATTTCCATGGCCATGCATCCTCTCTTTGAGTTTCTGAATTCTGACCTCTGACCTCTGCTTGTTACCATACCTGCCCCTCGCAGCAGCATATTGTATGCCAAAAAACATATTTTTTTATTTATAAAATCAAATCAAGGAGATAGTTAAATCTGCGATCTGAACTCACGCGCATCGGCATCCGGAAGTAGCAATAATTCTATGCGTAGTTTGGAAATATCCCGAAAGGGGCTAGTGGGTAGACAATTTTTTACGGCGGTAGCGGAAGGTGTGATGATTCATGCCCAGAAGCCTGGCAGCCTGACTTTCGTTTCCTCCAGCCACCCTGAGGGCTTTCTGAATATAGCGTTTTTCGATGCCTGCAAGTCTGGATGTGAGGCAAAAGCCTTCTTCCGGGAATTCTTCTTTGCAGTCAGGCCAGTCGGCAGCCACGGCATCCCCCCCACCGTCCGGAAAAGCCGGTTCCAGGTCCGCCCGCAGGAGTTCCGGCCCCCTGGCTACCAAAACGGCCGCCTCCATCACATTCTTCAGTTCGCGGACATTCCCCGTCCAGTTGTAATGCAACAGGGCCTGTTGCGCTTCCGTCGAAATGCCGGAAAATTTCTTTCCGAACCTTTCTGAAAATTCCTTCAGGAAATGCTTTGCCAGAGGAAGGACATCATCAGGGCGCTCGTTCAGGGAAGGAATCTTGACCCGGACAACCCCCAGTCTGAAGTAGAGGTCTTTTCTGAAATCACCCGCTGCCATCATCTTGACAAGGTCCCGGTTAGTTGCCGATACCACCCGGGTTTTAATCTCCATCCGTTGGGAGCCGCCCAGGCGGTAAAATTCACCCGACTCCAAAAAGCGCAGCAACTTGGCCTGGGCCTGCGGGCTCAGGTCACCGACCTCATCCAGAAACAGGGTGCCGTTGGCAGCCGCCTCCACCAGCCCCTGCTTTCCGTCCGCCGAGGCGCCGCTGAAGGCCCCCCTGGCGTAGCCGAAAAGCTCGCTCTCGATGAGATCCTTGGGGATGGCGGCGCAGTTGACGGTGGCAAAAGGAGCCTTCCAATGGGGACTGTTGTAGTGAATGGCGGCGGCAATCAGTTCTTTCCCGGTACCCGTCTCCCCTTGAATCAACACCGGCGTGTCCTGGCTCCGGGCAACGGTTTTGATGAATTCCATCACCTCCCGTATGGCTTTGCTTTCACCGATGAAACAGGGGATGTGCTCCTCCAGGTACCTGCTTTGGAGTGCCTTCACTTCCTTTCGCAGGCGAATGGTTTCCAGGGCATTGCCGATGCTGATCTCCAGGCCCTCCATGTGCAGAGGCTTGACCACATAGTCGTGGGCACCGGCCTTCATTGCGGATATAACCGTGTCGATATCCTCGTACGCCGTGATCATGATGACCAGCACTTCGGGATGTTCGCGCTTGATCTTTTTCAGTGCTTCCAGGCCGGACATGCCCGGCAGGCCGATATCCATGAGAATCAGATCCGGGGGCGCCTTCCTCATCGCGGAAAACGCCTTTTCCGCGGTCGCATAGGCGATCATCCGGTACCGATCCTCCAGGCTCATCAGGATGCTGTCCCGAATGGCCTCTTCATCGTCGACAACGGCAATGGAATAATCAGGCATTGGAAGGGCTTTCCTTTTTGACCGGGATTTCGATCGTAAAAGCCGCACCGCCCAGCCGGCTTTTTCCCAGGCGCAAAATCCCGTGATGGTCGCTGGCGATCCGGTGACAAAGGCTGAGACCGATACCCGTGCCATCCCGCTTGGTCGTGAAAAAGGGATCGAACACCTTGTCGCCAATCTCCGCAGATACACCCGGGCCTGAATCCGACACCCTGATAAATATGTGCTTCCCGGAAGAGCCGGATGACACCACAATTTTTTTATCTTTATCAACGTTGCGCATGGCCTCGGCCGCATTGTTCAACAAATTTAGCACAGCCACCTCTATCAGATTGGCATCGGCATAGCAGGGCGCTATGCCTTTATCCAGGCGATTTTCCATCCGAATGCCGCTTTTTCTCAGTGTGACGGCGGTCAGGTTCATGGCGTCCTCGACCGGTTTGTTGGGATCGATCCGGGAAAATTTAGGCTCGCTGGGTTTGGCGAAATCCATGACCTTCTTGATGACCGACTCGATTTTCCGGGAGGCCGACTTCAACTGGGCGATAATCTGAGCCACCTTGTCCCGGCTGCCAGGCTGATCCACCATTTTCTGCAGTGCCGTCAGGTAGATATTGATGCCGGAAAGGGGATTGCGGATTTCGTGGGCGATGCCTGCGGCCACCCTTCCCAGGGAGGCCATTTTGTCCTGCCTGAAAAGCAACTGTTCCAGTTCCATGATCTTGGTCATGTCGATCACATTCACCAGGATCGATTCCCGGCCCTGATACTCCATCGGTAAAACCCGGCAAAAAACCCGTTTGAGGAGAAGTTCTTCACCATCGCCGGCTTTGATCAACCGGAAATCGAGATCGAATTTGGTACGCTGGCCCGATTGGATGGCCCGGCTTGCCTGCATCACCGTCTCGACATCGTCGGGATGAATGTGGTCATAATCGCCGAGCAGCGAGGTTCTGGGCAGAGGCCCCAGCAACTTTTCCTGCTCCCGGTTTTGATAGACGATCCGGTTGCCCTGAATGATGGAGATACCGGTGATGGTGTTTTCCACCAGATTCCTGAAGCGCTGCTCGCTTCTCTGCAGGGCCTCCTCGGTCCTGTGACGTCTGATCATCTTGCATAGGCGCTCGGCCACCGCTTCTAAAAAATCGGCCTCCTCCTGAAAATAGCCCTTGGGTTCATTGGCGATTTCAGGAGATTCATAGAAAACCTCCAACGACCCGACGGCCAGGCCGTCCGTCGTCAGATCACACATCTGCCTGTGGGCGGTTTCTGCAAAATCCCGGGTCGTGAAGGCCCTGCCGTCGAGCAGAATCCTGACCCGGATATCTTCAGACCGCAGCCATGCCCCGGGAAGAATGTCGACAATATCCTGTATCGTTCTTTCCAGGGAAAGATCCTGCTGTTCGACAATCTTGGAAATCGCAAACAGACAATTCAGCTCTTTGTTCCGTTGGGTCAGTCGGTCGATGCTGTTCTTCAGAACGCCGTCCGGATCTTCCATCGTCTCTTTCCCATGCGGCATTGCGCATTTAGGGCACACAGATTCCCCAGCGTTGGGGTCACCTCCTGCTTGAAGGTGATGCTGCCGTCATATCGATTGCCTTAAGTCTGTTCCGGGCTGAAGAGGTCGTCCCTTATATTTTCCGGCAACCACTCTAACCACACAACCCTGTGAGAGCTCGCATACCGTTAAACTTGTATCTCAGGCGGCTCTCCTTTTCAAGCCGGGGGCTGTTCGGTCGTCGATCAATCTCCCACGTCAAGTTTTTTCAGACTCTGCAGAATTTCACGCGGCGACTCTCCGATAGCCACCTTCATCAGGGATTCGATTTTTTTCTCATCGATATTGCGACGGTTCATAACCTTTTTCTTATAGGCGCTGACGAGCACCTCCAAAAGTTTGTCCAGCTCACACGGCTTCTGGAGATAGGAATAGGCGCCTTTACGCGTACAGTCCGCCGCCGATTCGACCGAACCGTGGCCGGTGAGGATCACGATCTCCATCCACTGGTAGGCCTCCTTCAACCGCTGCAGAGTTTCCTCGCCGTTAATGCCCGGCATTTTCAGATCCACCAGGGCAATGTCGATCGGCTGTTCCTTGGCGGCGGCAATCGCTTTTTCTCCCCGATCCACTGCAATCACATTGAACCCGCGTACATTCAGGCGTTTGGAGATGGAATTGAGGAATTGCTCCTCATCGTCAACAATCAGCAGGTTTATGAGTTTTTCGTTCATTGTAATGCTCCTTGTCAGTTGGGTTTCACCATCACCCGGCAACCTTCCTCAGGGTGAATCAGTGCTCCAGCTTCAACCCCCAGCCTTCGAACATGAACATGACGGCAAATCCATACCACAGGGTGTACACCACATAGAATACCAGGGAAAGGGTGACCACCCCCATGCTGCCGCCTATTTTTTTGGCCTCGATGCCGAAGTAGTTATAGGAACATTCCAGCGCTTTTTTCTCCACCAGGGCGACCATTTTAGCTTCCTTGAACTGCTTTCCGGCTTTGAGACCCTTGTCCATCAGCTTGAAGGCGCTCCACCAGTTGTAGATCACCTGCTTGCCGCTGTAACCGTATTTTTGCTGAAGCGTCTCGGAATCATTGCCGTACATGGCGTCGGCATCGTCCAGGCAGCTTTCGATAATGCGGCCCAGATCACCCGCTACGTGTAAGGATTCACCGTTGATTTTCACCCGGGCTCCGGCTGCCTCGTACAGCTTCGCGCTTTGGGCGGCCGCCCGGTCCGAAGGCATTGGCAGCGTGAGATCTACCGTTTTCCCGGCAAAGGCGCTGTTGGCTTCCCGCACTTCGGGAATGTAGTAGGCCGACCCCTTTGAAATGGAATTGTACAGCGCATCCAGGTACTCCAATCCGTTGTTCCCTTTAAAAACAGGCAGAAAAATGACAATCAGCACCGCGATGAATCCCACCATCATGGCCAGGCCCGTGTAGAATTCTTTTTTATTGGCAATCATGCGTCCACCCCCTCTCCCTTCAGGACGTTGATGTTTTTGAAAAACGTGCCGACGACCCAGACACCGAAGCCGCCGATGACCACAAAAAAGGCCCACACACCGATGGTTTCGAGAACGGCGCCCGTCTGTTTGGAAAGTGGAATGACGCCCATATCGGTCAGCTTTGCGGGCAGGGCGAAGATTCGATTCATGAAGCCCGCCAGCACCGCCATGGCGTAAAAACCGCGAATGGTGATGCCGGGAACGACCTTGGTAACCATGGCCCCTATCTGAATGCCCAGCAACGATCCCAGCAGCATTCCGATCGCCAGGGTGTAAAATATGAACCCGTAAACGGCATACTGGCTGATGGCCGCATAGCCGGCGGTAAAAACAATCTGAAAGATGTCGGTGCCCACGGTGGTCATGGATGACACCCCGAGCACATAAACGAAGATCGGGAACGTCAGAAAGCCGCCGCCGACCCCCATGATACCGGCTGCCAGCCCCACCAGAGCTCCGGAAAGCACTAGAAAAACCCACGAGATTTTGCGCCCCTGAGGCGTCAGATCGAAATCGAACCTGATCATGGGGGGGAGATTGAGGGCCTGCAGCTTTTTAGGCAGGCTGCCGATTTCGGCCCCTTCCGATTTGGCACCGTGGAAGTCGCCGCTGTCGCTGGACTTGCGTGCCTTGAGAAAATCGATCATGGCGTAAAGGCCCAAAAAGCCGAGCATCAGGGAATAGATGGTGGTAATGAAGGCATCGCTTAAAACGGGATTGATTTCATAAAGCACTCGATTGATGATCCCGCCGACGGTGGCCCCGATAATCGCCCCGATTAAAAAGACGGCCGCCAGCGGCACCGATACATTGCCCAGTTTGCGATGGATGACACTGCCCATGATCGCTTTTGCAAAAATATGAAACAGGTCCGTCCCTACGGCCAGGATACCCTTGATGCCCGCACTCATCAATGCCGGCGCGATAATGAAGCCGCCGCCGGCACCGATACAGCCGGTTATCAGACCGGCGCCGAGGCCGATCAGGATGGACACCAGAAAGATGGCATTGGTGTAGAATGCCGGGCTGTACGCCTTTTTCCCCCCGAGAACCTCCGGAAGCACACCGCCGGCATCGCCGGCCAGGACGAACCCGCCCAGGATGATCGGAAGCGTCAACAGGCCCAGGATGAGCAACCGCTTGCGGTCACGCAAAATGGTGAAGGCCGTGTCGATTTCCCATCGGGCATGGGCGCGTGCCCCCATCATCATGAACTTACCCCACTGTTTTAAAAAATTCATCGCTTTCTGCTCCTTTCGCGCTTACCGTGACTACCCTCTAAGCCGATTCTCCGTTGTCGCGGATCGGAAGAGATATAGTGAATGAACTTCCTTGTCCCTTCATGCTTTGGGCCACGATCGACCCGCCCAGGGCCTCGACAATACTCAAGGAAACACTCAGCCCCAGGCCGGTTCCCCTGCCGACCTCCTTGGTCGTAAAAAAGGGATCGAATACTTTTTTTATGTCCGACTCGGACATCCCCGTGCCGGAATCACGGATGGTAATCTCAATCTTATCCTCCCGGGAATGGGTCACGATCGTGATTTTTCCGGTATCTCCGATGGCATCGCCGGCATTGTTGATGATGTTCAAGAAAACCTGTCGAATCTGATCTGCATCCAGGAGTGTCTGGGGAAGGTCGGGATCGTAGTCGCGAACGATTTCGATGTTGGCGACCTTGAATTCGCACGCCTTGACACCGTCGATGACCTCGTCCAGGATGGCGTTGACATTGCAGAGTGACAGGCTGGGTTTGTAGTCATGCCCGAAATCGAGCAATTGCCGCGTAATTTTACCTGCCCTGAAAGCGGCCGACTCGATGATGTCGATCTCCTTGATGATCTTCTCCGGTTCAGCGTCCATACCGAATTCCGGATCGAGCATATCCCGGATCACGCCGCTGGTGGAAGTGATGATGGCCAAGGGATTGTTGATTTCATGCGCCACGCCTGTGGCCAGTTCACCGATAGAGGCCAGTTTGGAGGCATGGAGGAGCTGTGACTGCAGGTTCTGACTTTTCTCCAGGAGCACACGATGGCGGTCCACCTGCTTTTTCGTCAGCAGCACGATAATGAAACCGGTGACACCCAGTAGAATGACCAAACTGGTCATCATGATTTTACGTGCCTGATACATCTGTTCATGGGCGATGGCAAAAGGCTGCCGGACCAGAAGCGCCCAATCGGCTTCCTTGAGCCAGGTGTAGGCGATCAGGATGTCGTCGCCCTCGATTTTCATTTCAGTGACGCCGGCGCCGCTGTTTTTCGGAGGGATGAAGGCGCTCATGCCCAAAAGCGGCCCCCGGTCGGGATCCACAATCTGGTAGCGGCCATCGGCGTTGATCAGTGTGGATTCAACCCCTTTGCCATGACTCAAGGTTCTCAGAAACATGTAGAACTTATCGGGATCCAGCGTGGAGCGCATGACGTGCCACCTTCCGTCGATAAGTTGCTTGGTAGCGATGGTGAAATGAGGTTTGTTCCTGAATCCCAGGTAGATGTCACTGATGTAGTAGTCGCCCGCCTGGCCCATGAGGGTTTGAAACCACTGCTCCCTGCTGTAATCCTTGCCCTGCAGATAAGGAAACGGACCGGCATAGCCTATTTGAATCCCGTCGGCACTGAGAAACCCCACGTCCATGAAAGCGTCGCTGACCTGGCGCAAAAGCTGAAGATAGTTGCCCATCTCGAGGCTGCCGGGATGGATGCTGAACTCCCGGCTGTGAAACAGGTTGAAGAGGTTTACCACTCTTTCCTGAAGAAACAGATCGATGGTGTTGCCCTGGCTTTCGGAAAGAGCCGCCAGATTGAGCTTGTCCGTTTTTGTAAGTGAGTCGGTGAACTGGATGTGAAAGTAGAGGGTAAAAAGCGCGTGGGGCACAATGAAGATGGCGATCAATCCGGCGATCAACCGGATGCGCATCTTCTTGAAATAGCGATCCTCCAGTGAACCACCGGGAGCGGCAACCGTCCCTTCCTTGTTTTCAACCGCTTCACCCTCGTTTCTCGTTTTCATCACCCATCCCGCTCCGTGAGTTGAAGACAGCCTGCAGCCAATCAAATAGCAGATTGCATGCCAACCAGGAGCACAACAGGGATGATGGTATTTTCCCTCTTGATATCGATAGGTTAATTTATGTGATCGTCAAGGCGGTTATCGGGGTGAGAAAGGCGCGTGGATTTTCGAACGCGCCCGGATTTGGAAAGATTTAGAAATGCATTTGGAAAAATTTAGAACCTAGCGCATTTGCCATATATATGTTCCGCTTCAACATTCGATTGGAAGGTGGCGGGCTAGAATTTTTTCAACCGATAGCGAAAGGTGTGCAGGTTCATGTTCAGGAGTCTGGCCGCCTGGCTTTCATTGCCTTCGGCCATGGCAAGGGCCGTTTTGAGATAGTGCTCCTCGAAGGCTCGCTGAAGCTCCGGGAAATCAATGCCTTCTTCAGGAATCGGTGGGTAGGGATCGGGGGTTTCCGCCGGGGTGGGTTGGCTGCCGGCGGTCTCCATCCCCAGGTCCTGAAGCGACAGTTCCGGCCCCTGCCCGATGAGGGCGCCCCGTTCGATCATGTTTTTCAGCTCGCGGACATTGCCTGTCCACCGGTAGCCGACCAGGGCCTGTTCCGCCTCGGAATCGATCCCGGTAAACCGCTTGTCGAACTTGTGGCCGTAGTGCTCCAAAAAATGCTTGGCCAGGGGCATGATGTCCCCGGGGCGTGCCTTGAGGGCCGGCACTTCCAGCTTGATGACGCCCAACCTGAAATAGAGGTCGCTTCTGAAGGTTCCCTGCTCGATCATGGCGTCGATATGCTTGTTGGTGGCAGAGATGACCCGGGTCTGGATGACCTGTTTCCGGGTGCCGCCGACCCGGTAGTATTCTCCGTTTTCAAGAAAGCGCAGGAGTTTTGCCTGGGCCTCGAGATTCAAGTCCCCGACTTCATCCAAAAACAGGGTGCCGTTGGCGGCGTCTTCAATCAGGCCCTTTTTCCCTGCAGGGCCCGCACCGCTGAAAGCGCCTTTCTCATAGCCGAAAATTTCACTTTCGATGAGATCCCTGGGTATGGCTGCGCAGTTGACCGTCACCAACCGCCCCCTGTAGTTGGGGCTGCGGTAGTGCAGTGCCTCGGCCAGCAGCTCTTTTCCCGTCCCGGTTTCGCCAAGAATCATGACGGGCGTATCCGGGCTTTTCGCCACCCGGCCCAAAAAACTCATCATGTCCTGAATTTCATCGCTTTCACCGATAAAGCAGGGCAGGTTCTCCTCGATATAGCGTTCCTGAAGGTCCCTGACCTCCTTGCGCAGACGGATGGTGTCCAGGGCGTTTTTGATTGTCACCTCCAGGGCATCCATCTGGATCGGTTTGACAATGTAGTCATAGGCGCCGGTTTTCATGGCGGAAATAACGGTGTCGACCCCTTCGTAGGCGGTAATCATAATGGCCAGCAGGTCCGGGTGCAGGCGCTTCATGATCTTGAGCGCTTCTATACCACCCATACCCGGAAGACCGATATCCAGCAGAACCAGGTCGGGCAGTTCACCGGGAAGGGCTGCCAGCGCGCTTTCGGCATCACAAAACGTCGCCACCCGATAATCGCTTTCAAGAGCCGATGCCAGGCCTTTGCAGATGATCTCTTCGTCATCGACGACAAACAGCGAATAAGGCTTCATTAACGCTTCCTTTACATGGAATCCGTGCGGTCATATTGCCGCTGACGGATAGGTATTTTGACCGTAAAAACGGCCCCCCCCCATTCACTGGTCCCGGCATCCAGCGATCCGCCGTGATCCGTAATAATGCGGTGACAGATGCTGAGTCCGATGCCGGAGCTGTTGTCTTTGGTGGTGTAGAAGGGGTCGAAAATGTTGGCCATGATCTGTTCGGCGATCCCCGGGCCGGAATCGCTTACGGTAATACAGATGGAATCCCCTGCCGGCCGCGTGGTGATTTTGATCTTTTTCTCTGCCGTCATGGAGGCCATGGCTTCCGATGCATTGGCGATCAGATTGAGGATGACCTGTTCGATCATGTGAGGATCCGAGCGACAGGGCGGCAGATTCGGATCCAGATCCGCTTCGATGCGAATGCCCTTTTTATTGAGCGTCAGCGATGAAAGATCGACGGCTTCCTTCACAGGCAAATTGATTTCCGTCAAAACAAATGCCGGCTCCCCCGGTCGGGAAAAGTCCATGACCCGTTTGATTACGGCTTCGATCTTGTTGGAGGCCAGTTGAAGTTGAGACAAAATACCGGTGGACTCCTCGGCATGCTCAGTGTTTGAGCACAATTTATTCAGCGTTTTCAGATAGATATTAATTCCCGATAGCGGATTCCGGATCTCGTGGGCAATTCCGGCCGCCACCCGACCCAGCGACGTCATCTTGTCCTTGATCCTTAGCAGCTGCTCGAGTTCCTTGGCGCGTGAAATGTCCATCAAGTTCAATAGGATGGCCTCTTTTTCACGGTGTTCGATCCTGCAAACCCGGCAGTGAAGCCATCTGAAATCGAAGGCGGCATCGGTGTCCCCCCGGCGGCCGAACCTGAATTCGATGTCGGTCCTCGGCAGGCACTCCCTTGTAAAATCGGATATCGTGCGCTCGACACGCCCGAGGTCATCCGGGTGGATCAGTTCCGAATTCGGCGGAATCAACAGGTTCACGTCTGAACCGAAAATCCGTTCGTATTCCGGGTTGCTGTAGACGATCCGGCCGTTCTGCACAATGGAAATGCACGTCAGTGAATTTTCCACCAGGTTGCGGAAGCGCCGCTCGCTGTTCTCGAGCGCCCTGCGGTCTCTTTTACGTTCGATAATTTTTCCCATGCGCAGAGCTGCCGCTTGCAGAAGCTGCGCCTCTTCTTTATGAAAGACGCCGATGGTATCGAACGGACGCTCCTCCAGGTAGCCCACCTCCAAAAGGCCGATGGCTTGATCGTCGACATGGATAGCCCGGGAAAGATGCCAGTCGGTGCGACAATAGTTTTTCGTCTGATAGGTAAAATCTTCCAACTGGATTCTGGCCCAGGCAATCTCGGGATACTGCATGGCCTCCGGCAGCATGTCGACGCCGCCGCTCAGGATCTCCTCCAAACCGATCTTTGGTTTTTCCACAAGCTTGGAAAAGGAAAACAGATAATTCAACTCATTGACCCGTTTTTCAAGGGCGGCATCCGCCCTGCGATGGGCCTCTTCCCGCTTGAGCCTGTGAATGCCAAAGGCGACATCACCCGCTATTTCATCGATAAGCGCCCGCTCCACATCGTCCGAAACCAGCTCCTTGGGAATCGAGATACACAGCAGACCATATACCCCCCCCCCGTGCATCAAGCGCACCGTGGCCACCCCCCACCCGCTGTGGGCCTTTGACAACGGACAGACACCGCAGGCTTTGGACGGATTCTCCACCCACACCATCTCCTGCCGGGACAAGGCCTTGCGGATACAGGGAATCGTCTCTTTCGGGCTGCCGGAAGTTACGGCGGCTTCGAAGTCACTGCCGATCCCCGCTTCGGCACAGGATTCGGGTTCTCCGTCATCATTCAGCAGGATGATCCAGGCCTTGTCGTAGGTGCGGCTCCTGATCAGCTCACGGCAGACGGCCTTCAGCATCGGGCCAAGCGCCTCCTCCCGGATCAGCAACCGATTGATTTTTCGGATGGTTCTAAGGGCGTCATTCAGGTGCTCGATTTTTGATACGTTCATTGCCATGCGATAAGGTTCGACCCTTTCCAAAGATGCGGCCGCTTTGATTAATTTTATAAAATGAATGGCATCGTTTTGAAATTTTTCTAAACGTATATATAAAATCCGGATGAATGGCAAGCCGACCAGTCACTTCCCGGTCATGTTCGGTAACCATTGCCAACAGGGGTATCAATAGGCTATCCTGTTGAAACAAAAGGAAGTAACCCTCAAATCGGCCTCTCTTTCCCAATTAAGGCATGCTTATTGCTTCCTTGTTGACCAAAGCAGCAACCGTTGTCACGTTTCAGAGAAGGAGACCGATCAATATGGAACCTTTTACCGTTGTTTTCGTGGACGACGAAGCCGATTATGTGGAATCGCTCATCAAGCGGATGCGCCGGCGCAACATCCAAGCCTATGGCGCCGGAAGCGGCGAGGCCGCCCTCACCCTGCTGGCGGACAAGCACCGGGAGATCGATGTCATCGTCCTGGACGTACGCATGCCGGGCATGGACGGCCTGGCCGTACTGAAAGAGGTCAAAAAGCGCCATCCTTTGATAGAAGTGATCATGCTGAGTGGGCATGCCAACCTGGCCGTGGCCAAAGAAGGTATGGAAATGGGCGCCTTCGACTATCTCATGAAACCCGTGGATCTCGATGAACTGCTCTACAAACTCCAGGATGCCCATCAGAAAAAAAGCCTTCAGGAATCCAAGATCGCCGGACTCGAACGGGCCAAAACGATGCCATGACCTTCTTGAACAGACTATACCGGCGGATCACAGGCGAGCCGAAGCGCAAGCCGCAAAGCGATGTCGAAGCGCTGCGCATCGCTTTCAAGACCCGCTATAACGCCTTCAAACGCCTGCTGGCGTCCAACCGAAAGGCCATGGACATCATGGCGGATATCGAATTGCGCCTGGCCGCCGACCACCCGTTTGGCATGTCTTTTGTGCGCGGCAGCGCGACCGGCGTTTCCGTCAATGTTCTTAAAATGATCCGCCTTCTCGCAGAGCTGTCTCCAGGAAAGTTTCCCGGATTGAAACCACGCTTCGAGGAAATCAACAATCAGATCCAGGGACTGATGACCAGCCGTAAACGGCCCTCCGACACACGCCTTATCGTGGATTTTCAAGACATGGATGCAGCGGCGGCCGACGTTGTCGGCAATAAAATGGCCCATCTGATCGAAATTAAAAATCATCTCGATTTGCCGACCCCGGAAGGCTTCATCATCACGGCGGCGGCGTATGAACGCTTGGTCCATGCAAACGACCTCCAGGCCGAAATCGATCGGCGCTGCCAATCGGCGGATACCGCCCACATGGACCGCCTCCACGCCCTGAGCTCGGAGTTGCAGCAACTGATCATCCGCTCCCGCGTGCCCGATGAGATTCGCGAAGCCGTCATCAACGCCCATGCCGACCTCCTGCGCCGACGAGGCCCTGCCACGACCGTGGCACTTCGCAGCAGTGCCATGGGTGAGGATTCGGAGGGAACCGCCTTTGCCGGACAGTACCGCAGTGTTCTCAATGTCGGCGCCAACAGCCTGCTGGATGCCTACAAGGAGGTGTTGGCAAGCAAATACACCCTGCAAGCCATGGCGTACCGATTGAATCTGGGCATTCGCGATGAAGATGTTTCCATGAGTGTCGGCTGCCTCGAAATGGTAAATGCGTTTTGCGGAGGGGTCGTCTACAGCCGCAGCCCGGTCAGCGTGGAAGATGATTCCATTTTTATCAACGCGGCCTGGGGATTGCCCAAATCCGTGGTGGACGGCAGCGGCGGTTTCGATGCCATCGTCGTTTCCAGGAGACCCTCCCTATCCATTCTTCGCATGGAACCGGGCCACAAGACCCACAAGCTGGTCTCCTTCCCGGAAGAGGGCCTGCGCCGGGTCAAATTACCGGACCGTCTTGCAGACAATTTGTCCCTAACCCCTGAGCAGGCTTTGCAGCTGGCTGAAATAGCGATGGAAATAGAATCCTACTACCAGGCCCCCCAGGATGTCGAGTGGGCCATCACCGCCGAAGGCGCCGTCTTCATTCTCCAATGCCGCCCCCTTCAGCAAATGCAGATGGCGCCATCGGCGCCCTTGCCGTCTGCTTTTACCAGCGGGGGAAATGCCCTTTTCAGCGGAACAGGGGTTACCGCCAGCTGCGGTGTGGCCGGCGGAACGGTTTTTCAGGTGAACAAAAACATGGACATGCTCCAATTCCCCCAAGGTGCGGTTCTGGTGACGAGGCAGGCACTGCCCGCCTGGGCCCCCCTGTTGAACCGGGCCGCCGCGGTGATTACCGAAACAGGCGGCTTTGCGGGACACCTGGCCAATGTTGCCCGCGAGTTCGGTGTGCCCGCTCTCTTTGGCGTCAGCGGAGCCATGGACCGCTTGGCCAACGGACGCCTGGTCACCGTGGATGCAGACCGCAGAAGCATATATCCGGGCAAACCCGAGGTCATGCCGGATAGACCGGGGAAAAACCCGAGTCGAATTGTTAGTTCACCGGTCTATACCACGTTGCAAAAAATCAGCCGCCTTATCGTGCCCTTGAGCCTGCTGGACCCCTCGGCACCTGAATTCACGCCGGACAACTGCAAAAGCCTGCATGACATCACCCGCTTTGTGCATGAAAAGTCGGTTCACGAAATGTTCAATTTCGGCAAGTCCCACCATTTTTCTGAACGGTCGGGCAAGCAGTTGCACTACAACGTACCCATGCAGTGGTGGATTCTCAATCTGGATGACGGATTCGTGCATGAAGTCCACGGTAAATATGTCAAGCTGGAAAATATCTGCTCCATTCCCATGCTGGCCTTCTGGGAAGGATACACCGCCGTGGCCTGGGACGGACCGCCGCCGGTGGACGGCAAGGGGCTCATGTCGGTCATGTTCCGCTCCACCATGAACCCGGCACTATCCACGGGGGTGAAATCGAATTACGCGGAACGCAACTATTTCATGATTTCGAAAAACTTCTGCAGCCTTAACTCGAGGTTGGGATACCATTTTTCGATCATGGAAGCGCTGGTCGGTGATCGGATCACCGAAAACTATGTCAGTTTCCAGTTCAAGGGCGGCGCGGCGGACCAGGGCCGCCGCTACCGCAGGGTGGCCTTCATCGGCGACATTCTCGAGGAGCATCATTTCAGGGTCGAAATCAAGGAAGATCATCTGGCGGCCAGGGTGGAAGGCGACACCCGCAGTTTCATGATCGAGCGCCTTAACATATTGGGGTATCTGGCCCTGCACACCCGTCAGTTGGACATGATCATGGCCAACGGAGCCACGGTGGAGCATTACAGAAACAAGATCCACCGGGATTTGGAAAAAATCATCCACGGCACCTAACCCGGATAAACCGGAAATAATATTATCCGAAATCAAAATCTTAGCAAACATGACGGGATTTGAACAAATAAGTACTAATATGGGTGACGAATCATGTGGAATAAGCTGACATTGAGGGGCAAGGTAATGGGAATGCTCGGCACGCTCATGGCCCTGACCCTTTTGGGGGGAGCGGTACTCATCGGGTACACCTATCGCATCGAGGATCTTTTCCTGGAGGTAACCGAAAAGGAACTGCTCGCTTATCAATCCGCCGAAGCACTGGCGACGTCGCTGGTAAACCAGAAGGGTTTCGTTTCCTATTACTTCATGGACGGGGACCCGGACTGGCTCAGACAGCTGGGAGAATACCGCCAGATCTTCAAGGGGCGTCTCAAGGAAGCCCGAATCTATTCGGAGGATGAAAACGAAAGGAGCCTTCTGGACACCATTGCCAGGGAAAATAGGCGTTTCGTCCAGACCCAGGATATCGTTATCTCCCATTATGAGGCCGGGCAGCGCAAAGCCGGCGAAACGCTGCATCACGAAGCCCGCAAGGACTTTTTCCAGATTCTGGAACACTGCGCCTTTTACAAGGACCTCAGAAAAGAAAAAATCATGGGCGCCAAGGAGGCCAATCAGGCACTTGCCCGCCGTCTGCGGATTTCAGCGGTGAGCGGCATCATGGCTTTCCTCCTGGTGGGGTTTTTACTGGCCGCTTTTCTGATCCGGGAAATTCTGCAGCCCATCCGCAGGCTGGCTCTGGAAACCGGTGAGCCGGAACAGTCCGTCGGATCCAAGAACGTTGTCCAGAGCTTGAGTCTCAGGATTCACGACCTGGTGCAGGATTACAATCAAACCTCCGTCCACCTTGAGAAAAGCCGTGCCCACCTCCTCCAGGCCGAAAAAATGGCCATGGTCGGAAAGCTCGCCGCGGGAATGGCGCACAGTATCCGCAATCCCTTTACATCGGTCCAGATGCGCCTTTTTTCATTGAAGCGCTCTTTGGAAATGGACCCGGTGCAACAGGAGGACTTCGACGTCATCGCCGAAGAAATTCAGCATATCGATACCATCGTGCAGAATTTTCTCGAATTTTCCCGAACGCCTAAAATGAAAATCCAAACCGTCAGTCCCTCCACCATCGTCGACAACACCCTGCAGCTCTTGAAACATCGCCTCAATTCCTATGATGTCACGGTTAAATTGACCCGTGAGGAGCCCCTTCCGAAGGTCCAGGCCGATTCCGAGCAGATCAAGGAAGTGCTTATCAACATCATCATCAACGCGTGTGAAGTAATGAACGCCGGCGGCTCGATAACCATTTGCGAGGAGGCCGTCGGAGAGCCCGGGGAACAATCGGCGGTGATTCATCTGACCGACGATGGTCCGGGCATGCCCGCCGCGGTCAGCGAAAAGGTGTTCGACCCCTTTTTCACCACCAAGGAGGAAGGTACGGGCCTGGGTCTCAGCATTGTCAAACGCATCATCGAAGAGCACGGGGGCAGTGTATCCCTTGTCTCCAGCGAGGGAGGCGGGACGACTTTCACCATCGACATCCCTGTCGAAGGAGGCATTCGTTGAATAAAATTTTAATCATCGATGATGACGATCAACTGCGCAAAAGCTTCGAAAGGTTGTTGCGTGAAGAAGGCTACAAGGTCAGCAGCGCCCCGTCGGGGGAAACCGGAATCCGCATGATCGAGGAGGCCTGTCCGGATCTCGTTATCGTCGATGTTCGCCTCCCGGGCATCAACGGGCTGGAAACATTCAGGACTATCAAAGAGATTGAAGCCAAGCTGCCGGTCATCATCATGACGGCTTACGGCTCCACGGAGACCGCCATCGAGGCCACACGCCAGGGAGCTTTCGACTACGTGCTCAAACCCTTCGATATCGACGAAATGCTACGAATCATCAGGCAGGCCTTGGATGCCGGGCGCTTCATGCGCTATGCCGTGGATATGGACGCCGCTCCGGGGCAGATCGAAAAGGATGCCATCATCGGCCGCAGCGAAGCAATGCAGGCAGTCTACAAGGCTATCGGGCGCGTGGCGGTTACCGATGCCACCGTTCTCATCCGGGGAGAATCCGGCACCGGCAAAGAACTGATCGCCAGAGCCGTGTATCAATACAGCCGAAGGGCGGAAAGGCCCTTCCTGGTGATCAACTGCGTGGCCATTCCCGAAACCCTCCTGGAAAGCGAACTGTTCGGCTATGAAAAAGGAGCCTTTACGGGTGCGGCTCACCGGCGTATCGGCAAAATAGAGCAGGCCAACGGTGGAACCATTTTCCTGGATGAAATCGGCGACATGCCCTTGAGCCTGCAAGCCAAGATATTGCGGCTGCTTCAGGAAAAGAGCATCGAGCGCCTCGGCGGCAGACAAACCATTCCGGTGGACGTCCGCATCATCGCGGCCACCAACAGGGACCTGGAGGCATCCATAGCGGAGGGAACGTTCAGGGAAGACCTCTACTACCGCCTCAAGGTGATTACCATATGGCTGCCGCCGCTGCGGGAAAGGGCCGCCGACATTCTCCTGTTGACCAATTACTACCTGACGCGCTACGCTGCCGAGTTGGGTCTGAAAAATCCCGGGATCACCGAAAAGGCCCTGGACCTGCTGTCTGCCGGTGCCTGGCAGGGCAACATCCGCGAGCTTGCCAACATGATTCAAAAAATGCTCATCTTCAATCGCGGTGCCCCCATAGATAAAGAGGATGTCGTCCTTGCTTCGAGCGGAATGCAGCCGGCTGCCGAAGCCGCTCAGAACAGCAGCCTGGAAAACGAAATCAGAATATGGGTCCAGGAAGCTGTCAAGCGGGGCGACCGCCAGCCCATTTTTGAAAGCAGCATGGATAAATTCGCCGGCATCGTGCTCAATGAAGTTCTGACCATAACCCAGGGAAACCGTTCCCAGGCCGCTAAAATTCTGGGGCTCTCCAGGCCGACGCTGCACGCCAAAATTGAAAAATACAACCTCCAAATCGAAACCATGGTAAAAAAGATGACACCTTCGTAAACGCCGGCCGGTGACCCCCTCCACCCAGTCCATACTTTTTTTATTAATTATCAATGGGTTGATAACTAATCCCAGCCTCTTTTGTTTGGCATGGATATTGCTGATTATTTTCGTAAGTCAGGTCAGGCAGCCTGCCTGGTCACACGATGCCCGGCTTTTCGGCAGAAGCGACCGGGACCCGGCAGTAAGCCTTCAACTCCTTAAACGTGTAAGACATGGGCGCTGGTATTCCTATGGTCCGTTCCCACAAGCAGCATCTGATATTGATTGCCGACCGCAACCCCCGTGTACGAGGCTATCTGAAACGCGAAATGCAGCAGGCAGGCTACGAGGTCAAACTCGCCGCCGCCTGCCGGGAGGTCATTGAAGCGTTAACCGTTTACCCGAAAATCGCGGGCATTATCATCGATCCCGATCTACCCGGTGCGGAAACCGATGCCCTGCGGAAAATGGTAACATCAGACCCGCATCGGATACCCATCATCATTCACTCCCTGTTGGAACAAAGTAAACCGGACTTCTTCTTCTGTCCGGAAGAAATCATCGTCGAAAAGGGCGGGGCCAGCGCCGAGCAGCTGAAGCAGGTCCTCTACCGTCTTTTTGGAAGGAGCCGCCCGTCGGAGCGGTTGTCAGCCAACCATCCCGTTTAGCGCACAGGACTGCTCCTGCTATTTTCAAAGCGGCATGCCACAACATTGCCTGTTTGCTACCCGCTCGCTCGTCAAGGGTAAAGCCAGACGACACCCCCTGTAAAGAAAGCCGACACCCTGCCGCTCCCCTCTTTTTAGATCACGACGCAATACAAATAATTTCTACATAATTCAAATGGGTTAGAAAGTACGATCTTTTTTTCCGACTCTTGGTACGGAGCTTGCTTTTTTTGAAACCAGCAACCGCTTCCAGGAGTGTATATGATCGTCAGTTCAGCTAAGAAGAAGGAATACGCATCCATCAACCGCACCGTTCTCACCAGCATGATTCTGGTGCCCATGATTCCCTTTACCCTGATTTTGTGCATCGGGTTCATTCACTTTAGATCCTCGATTCAAACCGGCACCACGACCAACATGCAGCGCATCGTGGAAGACCACTGTCAGCTCATCGAAGCCTTTCTTGAAGAACGGCGCTCGGATCTCGAATTGATTGGCAACGCTGTCCCCTTCGAGGAACTGCGGCAGCCCACCAAGCTCCGCTCCATATACGACCACATGCAGAAAGTTTCGCAGGCCTTTGTGGACATAGGCGTGTTTGACGAAAACGGCACGCACCTGGCCTACCATGGCCCCTACAACCTGGAAGGAAAAAATTACCGGGATGCCGACTGGTTCAAAGAAGTCCTCGACCGGGGATATTACATCAGCGACGTGTTTTTAGGGTACCGGCATGTGCCTCATTTTGTGATAGCCGTTGCCCGCCGGAACACGAAAAACACCTGGGTCATCCGGGCCACCATCGACTCTCAGCTGTTTCAGACGCTTGTCGACAAAATCAGGATCGGCGATACGGGCGAAGCCTATATCATCAACCGCCAGGGGGTGCTGCAGACCCGGCGCAGGTCCGGCGGTGACCTTCTGCAAAGCGTCGAACCGCCGCCGGGTGCATCCCTTTCCGGCCGACAGACCGAATCACACCTGTACCAGGATCAAAGCGGCATCGACTTTCTCTATACGGTCACGCGGCTCAAAACCAAGACATGGTACCTGGTCGTGCGCCAGGAAAAAAAGGATGCTTTCAGGGCGCTGCGTTCAACCGCGTTCATCATCACCGTCATCGCCGTTGCCGGCGGCCTGATCATTATCCTGACCGCCGTATACCTCACCGGACGCATTGTCTGGCGTCTCCAACGCATCGATACGGAAAAAGAGCAACTCAACCAGCAACTGGTGGGGGCCAGCCGCCTGGCCGAACTCGGCGAAATGGCCGCGGGTTTTGCCCATGAAATCAACAATCCCCTCCAGATCATCAGCAACGAACACGTGCTCATCGAAATGGGAGTCGATTCGTTGCGGGAAAGCTGCGCCGATCAGGAACAGGAAGCGTTTCAGGAAATCAGCGAATCTTTGTCACAGGTCAAGCTTCAGCTTTCGCGCTGCGCCAGGATAACCCAGGCCATACTCAAGTTCGGCCGCCAGGGAGAGCCGACCTACGAGGATATCGATTTAAACGCTTTCGTTCGTGAAACCACGGCCATTGTCGCTCAGAAAGCCCGCGTGAACGGCATTCTGCTCAAAGAAAACATCATGACCGACAGGGCCGTCATCCACGGGGATGCCTCGCAGCTTCAGCAGGTGCTCCTGAACCTCTACAACAACGCCTTCGACGCCATTGCAAGCAAACACGGGACGTCCGGCGGCATGCTGTCTGTGGAAACCCTGAAAAAAGATCGAGGCATGGTGGAAATCCGCGTGCAGGACAACGGGTGCGGGATCCGCAAGGAAGATGCTGCCAAGGTGTTTTCACCCTTCTTCACCACCAAGCCGGTGGGACAAGGAACCGGCCTCGGACTTTCGGTCTGCTATGGCATTGTCCAGAAAATGAACGGCAGCATGGAGGTCGAAAGCAGTCCCGGAGCCGGCGCGACATTCATCATACACCTGCCGATAACGTCGGCCGGAGGAAAAAGCAGGCACGGGGGATGACATGGAAGATCTGAAAATCATGCTGGTGGACGACGAGGAGCGTTTCCTGGAAACCACCAAAAAAATTTTGACCAAAAGGGGATACCACGTGGAGACGGCCTCCAGCGGCGTCGAAGCCCTGGAGAAGCTGCGCACCACCCCGGCCCAGGTGGTCATTTTGGACGTCAAGATGCCCGGTATGGACGGCAACCAGACCCTGGTGGAGATCAAAAAGCTCTTTCCCATGGTGGAAGTGATCATGCTCACGGGGCACGCCACCGTTGAATCGGCCATCGCCGGGTTGAAGTCAGGAGCCAGCGACTACCTGATGAAGCCTGCCGACATCGGTGAGGTGATCCAGAAAGCCGAAGAAGCCTTTGTACGGCGTCAGAATCTGGAATCCAAAATTCGAGTGGCCCAGATGCGCCGGCTGATGGGGTCCCCCAGAGAGATTATAGAGACATCCGACTGAAGCCTGCAGCGGTCGCAACCCACAAGGCCTTAAAACGGCAGACACGCGAGGGTGTCGATTCTATTGCAGCGTAAAGGAGCACGGTATGACTGGTCAGAAAAAGCCCAAACCAGCTGGTTATGACAAGTATGTAGATTGGAAGTTGTTCATTATTCCGGTAGTGCTGTTCGCCATTATCCTGGTGTTGCCCACGCCCGACGGCATGCGGGACGTGGGTACTGAATACGCGGTGGGACCCGGGGCGGTGGTCAACCATATTGCCGAAAAGCTTTTTCATAAAAAGAGGAGCGATCTCGAACAGTGGCAGCTTTTGACCGCCCAGATGATGGAGCGCAGCATGTGCATGGGCGCCATGGGTCGGAAGCGCTTTCTCGAACGCGACCTCAAATGGTGCCGGAAGTACAGCATTCAGGCCGACGCCGTCAACCTGGAACGCGGCAGGGACTACATTCAACGCACGGTTTCCGAAGAAAACTTCAGGGCCATCATGCAAGAGGCCCTTCAGCTGAGACAGCAGGACCTCGTTTACGACCAACTGTCCGGATCCGATAAAAAAGCGGCCGACAAAGGAACCTGGCATATCAAGGTGGCCATGGCCATGGTCGTGTTCGTGGTCTTTTGCTTTCTGACCGAGTGCATCCCTCTCCCCGGCGTGGCTTTCTGCATCGGGCTGATCCTCGTCTTTACCGGCGTCACTTCGCGTCAGACAGTAGCCATGCTCTACTGGAGCGATGCCTGCTGGTTCATCATGGGCAGCCTCATGTTCGCGGCCGCCTTCGTAAGAACCGGCGTGGACAAGCGGGTCTGCCTGGCCATCTTCCGGAAACTGGCCGTGCCCAACGTACGTTGGATCACGCTCATCTTCTTTATCATCATCGCGCCCTTGGCCTCGTTCATTTCAGACCATGCCCTCGCAGCCATGTTTCTGCCCATCGGCATCCTTTTGTATCAAAACAGCCTGACCCCGGAAATCCCGGAGGACCCCGAACTGGGTAAAATGCTGATGATCGCCATCGCCATGGCCTGCAACATCGGCGGGTTCGGAGCGCCATCCGGCGGGGCTCGCAACGTGATCATGATGACCTACCTGGAGGACATGTTCGGTTTTGACATCGGCTACTTCCAGTGGGTCAGCTACGCCATGCCCTTTGTCCTGGTGATGATTCCCATGACCTGGCTGGCGGTCAACTGGCGCTTCAAACCCAGAATCACCTCGCTGGCGCCGGCCATGGAACACCTGAAAAGCGAAATCGCCAGGATGGGCGGCTGGAATCGCAGCCAGATCATGGCCCTGATTATCTTCCTGGTCATGCTGTGGGGCTGGTTCACGGAAAAGATTTTCTTCGATCTGGGCATCTATCCGGTGCGCCTGGGTATCGGCGTCATCGCCATCGCCGGCGCCGTGGCCTATCTTTTGACCGGCATCGTCAATTGGCGCGACTATCAGGAAAAAGTGGACTGGGGGGTAGTCTGGCTATATGCCGGGGCCATCATCTTCGGGCGGGTCCTGGATGAAACCGGAGCCGCATACTGGATGGCCAGGAGCTGTATCGAGCTTCTGACGCCGCTGGGGCTGAACGAAGGCCTGCCCCTGATGCTCATCAACAACGGGCTGACCGCCGCCCTCACCAACCTGATGGCCGACGGCCCCGCCGCCGCCGCTGTGGGCCCCATTTCATTAAACATGGCCGGCCTGGTGCATCCGGGCACTACCTTTCTGCCCTTTATCGCCATGGGAACAGCCGCGGCTTCATCCTTTGCCTACTGTATGATCATCGGCACGCCACCCAATGCGATCGTATACGCCAGCGGCTACCTGGGGCCCAAGGATTATCTCAGGGTGGGTTTGATCATGTGGTTTGCTGCCAACTTCGCCCTCATAGCGCTGACCGCCCTTTACTGGATAGTCAGAGGGTTCGGCGGCCTGCCGGCTTTCTAGAAGGCGACGGGGGTAACAGCGATCTTAAAGGAGCACTACCCATGCAAACACAACATACGGCGGAATCGAGCCTCAAAAACGGCAGGACCAAGCGCGGCAGGTTCTACTTCTCCAGGGAAGCGGAACGAAAATTTTTCTTTGTTGCCACCATGCTCATGCTGGTTGCGGGCGTCCTGTTCAAAATCGGCCTGTTTTGAAACACGGCGAACCACCCTTTGAAGGAGATATTCAAAATGAATAAACGCATAAAAGTGTTGATGGTCGACGACGAAGCGCAGTTTCGCACCACAACCCAGAAAATCCTCTCCCGCAAGGGATTCGACACCGTTCTGGCAGCCGATGGAAAAGAAGCGCTTTCCCTGCTGTCTGAAAATCCGGACGTCGTTATTTTAGACATCAAGATGCCGGGTATGGACGGCCTTGCCGTTCTGGAAGAGATCCGGAAGCGGCAGCCCCAAATCCCCGTGATCATGCTCACAGGGCACGGGGGGCTTCCTTCGGCCCACAAGTCCATGGAAGAAGGTGCCTTCGACTATCTGACAAAACCATGCGACGCCGACATGCTGGCTTCGAAAATTACCGAAGCCGTCGAAACCGGAAAAAGGCCGGAAGCCGAAGACGAAAGGCGCGTTTTGGGGGTCATGGTACCGCTGAAGGAGTACACCGTCGTCAACGGTAAACAGTCGGTGCGGGAAGCGGTCATGGCCCTTCAGCAATCGTTCATGAGCAGCATGGCGACCGACCGGATTCTGGAAATCGGCCACCGGTCCATCCTGGTAAAGGGCGACAGCGACGAAGTGATCGGCATCCTGGCGATTACCGACCTGCTAAACCTGATCATGCCCGACTACCTGACTTCACCCAAGCCTTCCCTGGCCGACAGCATTCAGTACTCACCCATGTTCTGGAAGGGCATGTTCTGTAATGAAATCAAGAAAAAGGCCGACCGTAAGGTTGAGGACGTCATGTCACCGGTGCCCCTGACCATCGATGGAACCGCGTGTCTGATGGAAGCGGCCTACAGCATGTATCGCAACAAGGCGAGACGCCTTCTGGTCGTGTTGTCCGGAAAGACCGCCGGGATACTGCGAGAACAAGACCTGTTTTTCGAAATGAAACGCTACCTGGAAAATTGATCTGCGAGGAGGAAGCATGCCGAGCCCAACTACAACCGCTAACACCCCGGAAAAAGACTGGTTTTTGCGAAGCCGGCCCGGATACAAGCCCATCCTGTTCATCATCGCGGCCATCCTGTTTGCCGCCGTGGCCCTGCTGCCCGCCCCCCAAAGCATGGTTGCCATGGTCACCCGGTCCCATCCGCCGGGTTACCAGTTGGGCCGGGGATGTACAACCATCGCCGAGACCGTGAACCAGAAACTGCGCCCGGCCGCTTTTTCACAACAGAAGGAAAATCAGCAGGAAACGGCGGCGCACGATCACGACCCTCTCCTGACCGCAACGGAAGTTGCCGACATGGCCAAGATCATGGTGGCCATCCTTTTTCTGGCGGCCTTTCTGTGGGGCAGCGAGGCCCTTCCCCTGGGGGCCACCGACATCATGGTGGGGGTGCTGCTCTATCTTTTTGCCATTCTGCCCATGAACGATATCTCACGGGCCTACATGAAAGACGCGGTATTTTTCATCTTCGGCATCCTGGCTGTGGCGGTCGGGGTTGCCAAAACCGGCCTGGACAAACGCATCGGACTCATTCTGCTGAGCCGTATCAAAAGTACCAAAGCCTTCGCCTTTCTGTTCCTTCCCATGCTGGCCGTATCCGCCGGTTTTCTCTCCGAACATGCGCTGGTGGCGCTGCTCATACCGGTGCTGATGGGCATATACAAGGTCACCTGCAGAATGTATGGCGTGGAAAAGGACCGCGCCCTGGCCGTATTTCTGCTGCTGGGGGTCTGCTTCGCCGCCAACCACGGCGGGCCGGGATCGCCGGCCGCCGGCGGGCGTAATGCCATCATGGTGGGCTATCTGATGGAATACGGGACGCCGGTAACCTTTTTGGAATGGGTCAAATACGGTATGCCCTTCGTCCCCCTGATGTCGGTGGTGATCGGCGCCTATATGTATATCCGCTGCCGACCCCACTTCAGGGTCGACGGCATCAACCCCAGCGACGTCGTCAGGGCCGAGGTCAAACGCATGCCCAAGTTCGGGGGGCAGGAAGCGGTCATGGCCGTTATCCTGGTACTGCTTGTGGCGGCCTGGATCGTGCTAGGGGAACACGCGGGTCTGGGAGGTCCCACGCTCTACGCGGTGTTCGCCATGTTCGTTTTCCGCATCGTCAACTGGGAGGATGTCCAGGAAGGAGTGGCCTTTGACGTGGTCGGATTGTATGCGGCCGCCTGTGCCATGGGCGTGGGGTTGAAGTTCACCGGCGGCGCCCTGTGGCTGGCCGACACCTTTGTCGGGCTTTTGCCCGATGTCCTGACCCGCGGCGACGGCCTGATCATCGGTGTGAGCCTCTTGACCGGTACCATGACCAACTTCATGAGTGACGGCGCCACGGTAGCCGCTTTGGGCCCCATCGTGCTGCCCATGGCGACCCTGGCCAACGTCAGTGCGGTCAAGGTGGGGCTGATCACCAGCTTCTCCTCCTCTTTTGCCAATTTTCTGGTGGTCGGCACCCCCAACAACGCCATCTGCTTCGGCATGGGCCGTGACCCTGAAACCGGTGAACGGCTCCTTTCGGTGATGGATTTCGTAAAATACGGCCTGCCGGTGACCCTGCTCGCCTGGGCCGTTCTATGGGTCTGGGCGGTTTTCGGGTACTGGAAATTTCTGCCGTGGAATTGAAAAACCCATGGCTTTATCATCGTTGTTCGTGGGCGTGAATTGCCCGAAAAGCGATAACCTGGTATTTTTGATGGACAAACTCGGTACCATGGGGCGTTCCGGCCCCATGGCCCGCCGCCATCGATAAAAGGGGCACCATGTACAGAAACCTGAGAATAAAGATCATTTGCCTGACCCTGATGGTCTCCGTCGCCCCCCTGGTCATTTTGGGAGGGGTGATCTACCAGCAATTTTCCGAGGTGTGCGAACAGAAGGTCAGGGATCAGATCCGGCAGCTGGCCAGGAGTCAAAGCAACGCCATCGATGTCTTTTTGAGGGAACGCACCAACATCCTGATGACCATCGTCAACACCCATACCATCGACGAGCTGAGCCGGCAGGCAGACCTCTCGCGCCTCTTCAACGTTCTGACCCGCCAGACCCAGGGGCTTGGGCTCATCGACATCGGCATCATCGGCGAAGACGGCAGCCATCTGGCATACGTCGGCCCCTACGACCTCGCCGGTTTGAACTATGCCCAGCAGCCCTGGTTTGGCATTACCATGAACAAGGGCAGCTATATCAGCGATGTCTATCTGGGTTTCAGGCAGCTTCCTCACTTCATCATCGCCGTCCGCGGCCATACCGGCTATCGTCACTGGATCCTCAGAGCCACCATCGATTCCGACGTTTTCAACAGTCTGGTGCGAACGGCGCAGGCGGGCAAAACAGCTGACGCCTTTATCCTCAACCGCGCCGGCGTCTACCAGACTCAGCCCCGCTTCGAAGGCACCATCCTGGAGGCATCCGCACTGGATCCCAGGACGTTCGGCGAGGGCACCACCCTGATGGATCCCCCTCCCAGTGGTATGCGTACCGCCTTTATTGCGGGATCCTGGCTCAAGAACGGTGAGTGGTTGTTTGTCGCCACGCAGCAAACCTGTGACGAAGCCGGCTGGTTGGCCAGGGCCCGCAGCCGGGAAATTGCGATCATCATTACCGGCTGCCTGGCGATCGTCCTGGCGACCATTCTGATCGTTCACATGACGGTCAACCGGCTCGAAAAGACTGACAGGGAAAGGGACCGCCTGACATCGCAGCTGCAGCAAAGCGACAAGCTGGCCGCCCTGGGAAAAATGGCTGCCGGCATCGCCCACGAGATCAACAACCCCCTGGCGGTGATCGGCGAAAATGCAGGCTGGATCAAAGACCTTCTCGCTGAAGAAGAGTTGAGAACCAGTCCGAACTTTCTCGAGTTCGAAAAATCGGCGGAAAAGATCGAAACCCACGTGGAAAGGGCACGCAAAATAACCCATAACATGCTCGGTTTTGCGCGGCGCATGGAACCACGGCTGGATGACGTGGACGTCAACCACACCCTTGACGAAGTCATCAGCCTTCTGGAAAATCACGCCCGCACCAACAACATCGAAATACAGACCGTTTTCCACGAAAACCTGCCTGTCATCGCCAGCGACCAGTCCCAGCTTCAACAGGTGTTTTTGAATTTGATGAACAATGCCATCGACGCCATCGGCAAGGACGGGCTGATCGACGTCCTGACCCGGCCCCGTGAAGACACCATCGAAGTGGAAATCCGGGACGACGGCCCCGGCATCCCCAAAGGGTCGGAAGCAAAGATTTTCGACCCCTTTTATACCACCAAGCACAACGGCAAGGGGACGGGGCTGGGGCTTTCCATCACCTACAGCATCATCGAAAAAATGGGCGGCAGTATTCGTTTCGAACGCCGGGAACCGCGCGGCACGGCTTTTTTCGTCAATATCCCCGTCATTATTCCAGAAAAAAAATAAGGAGAAAGCGACCATGGACATGTTTCGAATTTTAGTCGTCGACGATGAGATCGATTTCCTCGAAACCATTATTAAGCGCCTGCAGAAAAGAGAGCTCGACGTCACCGGCGTCAAAAGCGGAGAAGAGGCCGTCGCAATGATCCGTGAAAAGATGTTCGACGTCGTGCTGCTGGATGTCAAGATGCCGGGCGGTATGGACGGCATCGAAACGCTCCGGGAAATCAAAAAAATCAAGCCCTTGACCGAAGTGGTGCTGCTGACCGGACACGCCTCGGTGGAAACCAGCATCGAAGGGATGAAACTGGGCGCCTTCGACTACCTGCTGAAACCCATCAAGATAGAAGAACTGATGATGAAGCTGGCGGCCGCTTTTCAGCGCAAGGACACCCAGGACCAGAAAATCCGCAGTGCCAAGATCAAGGAATTGACGCGGTACCCGGGCAGGGTGTTCGACCAGATCAAGAAAAACGGCGCATAAAATCCGTTCTTCTGTCTGATTTTCGAGAGGGGGAATCAGGTCGTTGGCTGCCGTGGAAACGGTTGACTGCTGATGCCCCTTCTTCACACAAGAAAATGAATTTCCCCCGCAGTTTTTTTGAAGCAATTAAAAAAAGCCGGGTCGTTTGACCCGGCTCATGCGCCTTTGAAAACGATCGGCTAACTTTGTCAAACGGTGCGCCGGTCTTTGCCCGTCCGTCGATCGTGCATTCTTCGTTCAGGAATATGCACGGCACAGCTGAACTGCCGCTGATCGGCACCCGATCGTCTGCCTCCATTATCAAAAAGCGAGTTTCTGTTCACGGTTTAGTTTCTCCTAAAGCGATTTCTGCCGATACCGGCCAGGCCGACAAGGCCTGTGCCGATGAGGAAAAGGGTCGCCGGTTCGGGTACCGACGGTGGTGGGTCATTACTTCTATCATCTCTGGAGGAGAAATTATAGAGAGAGATGTGAGAAAGCCCATACTGACCATCTTCAGTAAAATACTCTGGCAATACCACATCACCAACAAAACCTTCGCCGAGATACCAGACCCAGGACCCGGCATTCCCGGCATCGTATTTGCCAAGAACGTAGGAAAATCCGGTCGCGTCGATTTCACTATCGAAGCCCGCATCCTCACTTTGTTCTTTGACGGCATCAGTCAAGACCGCTGTCGGGAATTCGACGTCGAGATCGCTGCCAATCCGGTTGTATGTTTCGGTTCCGATAACAGTGTCACCCTGTCCATCACTCAAGGTTATCAGATAATTGACGTAGTCTACCTCATTTTCTGGATTGGAAGGGATCCCATCGTTAATGAGACCAACATAGGCGTCATCCCCAAAACTCAGGGCGGAAGCGCTGGTTACTGAAAACAGCGCAAAAAGTATAGAGGCAACAAGTGCCATATAAAATTTTCTCATTTTGGACCTCCTTTCACAACGTTTTGTAACGTTTGCTTTCAGGATGCGGCAGGCTTAACACCACATCGTGGTACTATATGACAGCAAGAAACGGGCCAACAATTATATATATTCAGATAGTAATGATTTTAATGGGTTACGTTTTTTCCGATACGGACAGATGGAAAATTGTGAAAAACAGATAATAAATTCTATCACCTAAATGCCACTATGTGGTATAAATAAACACCATTAATTGACCGCCAAGGGCTTTAAAGGGCGATTGGACGCGCTGCAACGGTTCGAAACTACGGAATCCCGATTTTTTGTCCGCGGGTTAAAATAATGAATGATTTCGAGGGCTAGAAAGTTTTTCGATGAGAAAGAGGCCGCATGCTAGGGAAAAATCCATGGCATGGTGTTCGCGATGACAATTGCCTCGCCCCAATACAGTTTGCGCTGAAAAAAGACAAATAAGGTAAACACAAGCGCAAGAAATAGATGCTCATGCAAGATAGGGTGAGGATATTCCTTACAGGATCTCCGTTTATTTTGTAAGACTTGAATAATGGCAATATATTGTCGGCGCTGGCGAGCTAACCCCGTCCAGGGGTTAGCCAGGGCCTGGCTATCCGGGGCAAGACATTTAGTTGAATTGTTTTCTCAATTCCGTTTTCAATATTTTACCCGTAGGTGTCCTGGGTAACGCATCCGTGACCACCACGGATTTGGGAATTTTGAATTTTCCAATCTTGCCCTGACACCACTCGATCAATTCTTCTTCGGTCAGTGTCTGCCCTGCCTGAACAACCACGATGGCCTTGACGGCTTCACCCCATTTTTCGTGGGGATAACCGATAACCCCCACATCGACGACTTTGGGATGGTTTAACAGGGCATCTTCGATTTCCGCCGGATAAATATTTTCACCACCGGAAATGATCATGTCCTTTTTGCGGTCAAGGATATAGAGAAATCCGTCCGCGTCCATTTTGGCGACATCACCGGTATGCAGCCAACCGTCTTTTATGGCGTCATCCGTCTCTTCAGGCCGGTTCAGGTATCCCTTCATCATGTTGGGTGCTCGCAACAAGACTTCGCCTTTCTCTCCCGGCGGCAGATCCTGCCCGTTGTAATCGACCACACGCACCTCGGTATGAAAAAAGGGCCGCCCGCAGGACCCGACTTTTTCAATCGCATTTTCGGAATCCAGCACCGTGCCGGTGTTGCATTCGGTCAGGCCATAAAGCTGGCGCACTTCGATACCGCTGGCTTGATATTCTTTAATTAAGGTTACGGGGACCGGAGCGGCGTACACCAGGATAGTTTTAACAGAACTCCAGTCATATTTTTCAAAATCAGGTACAAGTTTCAGAAAATCCAGGAGCTGGGGGACTGAACCGAAACCGCTAACCTTTTCTTCTTCGATAAGCTCGAGAAAACGTTGAGGATCCAAAGTTCTCAGCAGGACCACTTTTCCACCCGAGTGAACGACCCAGGGCGGACCCGCCAGAGCACCGATATGAAAAAGCGGCAAAGCGATTAAGGATGTATTTCCGATATCCAGTCCCAGCGTGCACATAAGATTTACCGAGTTCCAGTAATAGTACGCGTGGGTAAGTTCGGCGCCTTTTGGCCTTCCGGTCGTTCCGGATGTATACAGTATAGTTAAGGTGTCATCGTCGCCGCCGACGATTTGCGGTTCCCCGTCGGGTGCGTCACCGATCAACGTTTCGTACGATTTGGCCCAATCCGGTGGATTCTCGGAAATAGCGATGAAATCTTTGGTGGGGATGTCACTGCGGATGGAGTCGACCACCTCCGCGTACTCCGGACCGAATACAAGTACCTTTGAATCGGAATCTGACAGGATGTACTGTATTTCAGGACCTGCCAGACGGTAGTTGACCGGCACCAGGATGGCCCCGATTTTACCCAATCCAAAATACATATCGTAATATTCCGGCTCGTTGAAAGCCAGTATGCCTATGCGGTCACCATGTCCGATGCCCAGAGCTGTCATGGCATTGGCCAGGCGGTTGGCGCGATCGTTTAGGTCTTGATAGGTGCGGCGGACATCCTCACAGACCAATCCCTCTCTGCCGGGAGTTATTCGTGAACGTCTGGTTAAAAAATCTCCGATGTTTATTTTCATAGTTTCCCCCTTTCATTGTAATAACGAAATTACCATAACGTCAGCAGACGGTATGACTCTCGATTTACGGGTGACTTTTTCTTCGAGAGACATGAGATCACCTTCGTAAGGCAAAGGCCGATTGCATTCTCCTTGATTGGTATCTCAATAGAGGGATGTTGTTTGGATACCGCTGGAGCAGGCAAATACTAAATCCCAATTAATCTATTTTCAACAAAACAAGGGGGTCAAGGATTCAAGGATCCGAGGGTATGACCTTAGAGGTCAGAGGTCACAGGCGTATGGCAGGGTTGAAACCCTGCGCTACACAGCCGTAAGCTATATGCTATGTAGACCAGGATGTCAACACGTCATCAAATTAGACTGGCCAACCGACGCACCCCTTCTATAATTTGTTTTTCATTGCAATAGGAAAAATTGAACCGCAGTGCATTATTCTTCATCGATCCTTGCGGATAAAATTTGCTTCCCGGAATAAAGGCTACCTTATTTTCTACCGCACGGGTGAACAAAGCATCTGTGTCGACAGACTCATCAAGCGTGACCCAGACAAATATTCCGCCTTCGGGATCTGTCCATTGCGCGTGGCCGGACATATATACTTCGAGGGCCTTGACCATAGCATCTCTGCGCGGGCGATATAAATCGATAACTCTCTGGATCTGTTCTTGCATGTGGCCCTGCTCTATAAAACGCGCGGCCACACGCTGCGTAACACCTTCGGGACTTACCACGCTTTTCTGGGCCCACTTCACCATCGGTTTCGTTATTTCCGGAGGGCCGGATACAAATCCAAGTCGCAGCCCAGGGCCTAATATTTTAGAAAAAGACTTGGCAATGGTTACAAGCTTGGACTCGTTGAATTCGGTTCGGGCCAATTCCCACAGCGTACAGATATCTTCTCCGTGAAAGCGCAGTTCCCGATACGGTTGATCTTCGAGAATAGGGACCTCATATGTCAGGGCTGTCTCGATCACCGCCCGTCTCCGGTCCAGATTCATGGTTCTCCCGGTGGGGTTTTGAAAGTCCGGGGTGGTATAGATAAACTTAACTCTCTCACCGGTATGAAAAAGCTTTTCTATGCTTGCCTTCAAGCTGTCCGGCTTCATACCGAATTCATCCATTTCGATGCCGACTAGGCGGGCGCCACAGCTTTCCATGGCGGAAAAGGAACCCGGGAACCCGGGCGCTTCACAGATGATAATATCGCCCGGATCGATGAGCGTACGCGTGAAATGGTAGATCCCGCTGGTGGAACCAATGGTAATCATGATTTCATCGTCGGACAGATCGGGCACCCCCTCATACTTTTTCAGGGCGTTTTTCAATACACGATCCCCGTCGCTCGCACCGTACTGTAAAACATCATCCCCTTCGTGGGTGATGACACCTGAATACAGATCTCTAAACACGTCTTTGGGAAACGAAGCTGGACTGGGAAGGCCGCCGGCAAAGGATATCATATCCGGGACGCCCCTGGTCGTATTCAACATCTCCCGGATAAAAGAGTGCTGCATGCATGCTGTCATTTTCGAATAGAGTCTATGTATCGCTTTGTCCATTCTATGGCCTCTCCCGCTTTATTTCCTGATAAAGGCGACCAGACCCGGATGCCGTCATGACAATAGCCCCGGTATGCCGGACAGATCGTTCAGCACAGGATCGATTCCCACTCGTCGAGCCAGATCGGAAGTAAACAGCCCGTCCGGGTCGAGTCGCTTTTTGATCGCCAAAAGTTCTTTGTATCGCGGAAACACGCGGTAGAACTGTTCCGGACGCAGCACCTGATCCTTGGCAAGATGGATCTTGCCTCCCCTCCGAATGGTGGCCTCGATAAGTTGATCTACGGCTTCCCGGCTGGCATCCATGTGGCGCTTTTTCGGGTGGAATTCAAAGTTGAGGCTGTAACCGTCTTCCGAAAAAGATATAAGGCAGTCATCCGGTTTGTGGGACCGCAGAATCGTCGTCACCGGGGGGCAGGGTGACGACTGGCAAATACCCATCAGTTCGACGATGGCCTCCCGCGCCTCTGACCTGGGAAACGTAAGCTGCACCGTGTAGCCGTGGGGTCCGCAGACCAGGTGGGCAGGTGGCACCGTAAAACTGGCCTCGAAGCCGAACCTGAGGAAGAGCTCTGTATTGGAAGAACGCCCGGTGGTCTCCAAAAACCGGCATCCGGCATAGTACATCTGGTTGAACGTATTCATCATGGGGCGCTGAAAATGCAGCATAAGCGACAGCAGGGGACCGAATTTTTCGTGAAGCGCGAGGCCGAACTCGCGGTGCTTTTCAAGGCGTTCGTAGCCTGCAGCAAGGATTTTCCGTCGTTGGGCCGGCGTATCCCGTCGCTCGACCCATTTGGCGGCATGGATCACGGAGCGCCCCACCCGGCTGCCTCTGGCGTAAGCATCCACCCAGACAACCGCCGCATCGTGTGATGTCTCGACACGCGCAATTGTCTTTAGCATCTCGTCGACATCCGGCACGGGTATGCGGTCGATCCTGACAAAGGGAGATGGCACTGGACAAAGTTGCAGCGTCGCGTCTATGATGATACCGATGAGGCCTATACCCCCTAATACGGCATTGAAAAGCTCATGGGAACGGTCTATTTCAAGGGTGCTGCCGTCTGCCAGCATCAGGGTAAAGCGAACGACCTGATGGGCAAAACTGCCGTGGTGCCAGGCGTCCTTTCCGTTGACGTTGACACACATCGCTCCGGCAACGCTGGAGTGTGATTCGGTCGGACTCGCCGGCAGGTAGAGCCGGTGATGGTGAACCACCCGGTAAATATCGATGAGCCGGATGCCGGCCTCCACAGTGATCTGGGCCGCGTCGGCATTGAAGTCGAGTATCCGGTTCATGGCGCTCATGTCCATCAGCGCCTGGCCGTCGTTGAGTGCCAGATCACCATACCCGCGCCCCGCACCGCGTGCGCAGACAGTCATACCCTGTTTGCGGCAGTAGGCAAGCGCCTCGCGGCATTGCTCAATCGATGTCGGCTGCGCAACCAGAGAGCGCGTCTTCATCGAGCCCACTAGAGACTCGAGCGCTTTCCATTTCATAAAGCCCGGTGGGCGTATCGTTCCAGAATTCATCAAGACTCTCCGCGGGCCGCCGGCTGGAAGTTGAGCATATCCAGGGCCTTTGCAAGCACCTGTTGCACCCCGATGCTGGTAAGACACACATTGTCTCCGTCGCAGGGTGAGTTGCGGTGGTTATAGGCTGAAAGACAGGGCGAACAGGACAGGGACGAATGAAATACAACCGCGTTATCGCTTAGGGGCCCATAGAGGACAGGTGTTTCCGGGCCGAAAAATATGATGGTCTTAATGGGTGTCATGGCTGAGAACTGACCCGGTCCACCGTCATTGGTGATGAGCAGCGATGCCAGGTGAAATAGAATCATTAATTCGCGCAACGTTCGTGTGAAGCCGGTAAGGTCGATACAGTCCTTGTGACGGCAATGGGCCTGGATGGTTTGTGCCAGGTGCCGGTCCTCCTTCATTCCGATGATGCCCACGGCGCAGCCGGCCTGCAGCAGTTTATCCGCCAGGCGGCAATAGGATTCCAGGGGCCAGGCCCTTATGGGCAACAGGCCGCCGCTTGGATACAACAGGACCAACGGCTTCCCTTCAACAGCGGGGGCATGGGTATGAAACCGTCTGGTAAATGCCTCGGTCACGGTCGGTGTCAACCGGACCTTTGGCAATGTTGTCTTCACCGGAGCTACCGACCGCTTTGACCGGGGAAACGTTTCTGATTCCATGGCATCCGCCAGCGTGATGAACTGCTGGGATATGTGCTGGTAGGGATTGTAAAGCACCGGGCAATTGATGAAATCCCCCCGGTAGAGACCTTCCTGGGTGTGCCTGTGAAAGCCTACGCGTACAGGCGCGCCGCTCAGATATGAGAGCATGCTGCTGATCCGGTGGAAAAGCTCACAATCGATGGACACATCAAATTTCTGGCGGCGCAGTTCAATCACCACCCGTATAATGCCCACGAACAATCTGGCTGGGGAAGAGGGATCGATGGTGTAAATGTTTTCATTGGGAACAACTTCCATGATCTCCATGATCTCCCTGTTCTCTTTAAACTGCAGTACACTGATGGCTGCTTTCGGATACCTCGATTTCAGGAGTTGAAACATCGGGTGGGCCAGTACCAGGCTACCCATCTCGGACAGCAGGATAACGAGAATTTTCCGGGTGTTCCGTGGGGTTGTCTTTGCTTGACGGCTGAAACAGAACAGGGAGAGGACCCGGCACAGGATTGCCCCTATAACCTGGTCAATTTTGCGCTGCAGTTTAACATTCATGGATAATTTCAACTACATGAACCCGTATACCAAGTCAAGTGAATTAACCGGCATGCTTTTGTTTTTCAAACTTTTCACTTGACCTGGCAATAAATCCCATTATGATAAATCAATTTTTCGAATGGATTTCCATGCTGCCGAAAATGCGGATTGAACCATGCGTTTGCGGTTGAAAAGCTTGGGACGCTTGATGCGTGCAGCCAACGGAAACAACGCCATGGAAAAACAACCAGAGTCCCATGCCCGGGAAGCACCGTTAGGCGAGGATAAAAGCCTCAAGCAGAAAATGTGGAGCTGGCCGACCTATGCCAGCATCGCCGTCTCCATCGTCATTCTTTCCATCCTCGTGTCCATGCTGGACATCAAAGAAATCTGGCGTGAATTCGAAGCCGCCGACAAGTTCTACATCCTCATCGCGGCACTCTCCCACTATGCCACATACCTGGTGCGGGGTATGCGTTGGCGAAATTGCCTGACACGCTTCAATCTTAAAGACGGCTCGTTGAGATTTTCCCTGTTGGTATTCTTTTATAATTTTGTAGACAACGTGGTTCCCGCCAAATTCGGAGATCTCTACGCTTCCCACATGGCACGCATCAACTTCGGTGTCAGACGCTCGGCCGCCATCGGGTCAATCGTTTTTCTGAGAATGATCGACGCCTGGGTATTGCTGATCCTGGCAGGGGTGTCGTCCTGGATCCTGTTTGCCGCCAAACTGCCGAACTCGGTGCTCTGGAGTCTGATCCTTGGCATTGCCATAGCCGTGGGTGCAACTTCGATTATCCTGGTTTTCTTTTTCTTTAAAAAGTCCATCCCCGGCTTCTTACCCGAAAAGGTCGTTGAGATGATTAAATCTTTTCAAGATGGTATGTGGCCTCAACCCGAAAGGCTGATTCTGATCGCCGGTCTCACCGTGGTTATCTGGATGCTGGAATCGCTGTGGATCTTCTTTCTGTGCATGGCCTTCGGGTTCCGGTTGTCAGTGGTCGAGCTCGTTTTCCTGACCATGATTCCCCTGCTGGCCACCTCTTTTCCATTTACCCCTTCCGGGACCGGGGTGGTCGAACTGACCCTGTTCAGTTGTTTGCGGCTTGTGGGTGCTGTTTCGCCGGTGGCGGCCTCCATCACCGTTGTCAACCGGTTCATCGATTTCTGGCTCCACATCGGTCTGGGGCTGGTGGTGTTCGCCTTTCGGCGGATGTTGAACCTGCGCACCTGGCGCGAGGTGCCCATGAAAACGGACAACCTGTCCAGCAGGCCCCCCCAGACACCAAACGTTCAGGAAGGTTCGGAACTATTGACTCGGGTGGAGCCGTGACCTATTTTCATGCTCTCGAGATCGAGGCAGCCGGACACGACGCCTTGCCACGAGATCCAGAAAAGCGAGTCTTACGATAATCCGCGCGCAGTCCAAGGCCTGTAATCGGTCGATAGAAAACGCGTCGCTAATGTAAAGAGAGGTCGAAGCATGACACTAATAGGAAGCGTACCCCGGCGGGCAGTAAACCTGGCACCGGGAACCTTGAGAACCCTCATCAGACACCTGCCGGGCAGCAAGGCCCAGCAGGGGCCCTCCATCGAAGCATTCTATCAGGCTTTCGGCCAATGGCTCGGCACCCCGCATGTATTCGGTGCCGCCTCGGGCCGTTCGGCCTTTCAACTGGCATTGAAATCCCTTGAACTGAAAAAGGGCGCCGAGATCATCTTCCCCATTTTTACCTTCCCGGTCATGCCGATGGTTGCGAAAATTCTCGGCTACCGACCTGTTTTCTGCGAGGTGGATCCCGTGACGTTCAACGCCGGCCCCGAGCATATCGAACCCAAGATCACCGCTGACACGGGTGCCGTGCTGGCCACGCATCTGTTCGGGAAACCCTGCCCGATCAATGAAATCAAAGCGTTGGCCCGGCAACGGGGTATCCGTCTGCTGGAGGACTGTGCCCATGCCTGCGGTGTACGCGTGGACGGGAAAGCGGTGGGGACTTTCGGGGATATCGGCCTGTTCAGTTTCGCCGAGGGGAAAAACATGCCCTGTTTTGGTGGGGGTGCCATTGCCATATCGGATCCTGTGATCGCAGCTAGAGCCGGGCAAATATTGGCCGAATCGGCCATGCAGTCCAAAGATGAAATAGTCAAAAAGGCGATCTCGGTCTGGCTGAAATGGCTGGCTACGATTCCCTGGGTATTCGGCATCACCATGTATCCGGCATTGAGACTCAAACAGATGCTGAACCAGCCGTTGCTGGACTCCTCCGTAGGGGACGACCTGCTCTACCAGTTTGAGCGATCACAACCCCAAATCAAACGCATGTCCAACCTGCAGGCCGCCGTCGGGCTCGTTCAGCTGCGTTACATCGATGCCTTTAACGAAGGCGCGCGGCTAAATGGCCAGGCATTGACCGAGGAGTTGGGGAAGGTAAAATCGGTCACGGCGCCGCCGACCTCGGACAAAAATAACATCTACGTGTACTATCCCCTCTCGGTCTCACCGGAAATGCGCGATGACCTGCGCCATTTTTTGCTCAGGCACGGGATCGATTCGAAGATAACCGATATGTCCGACTGCTCCGTGCTGACACCTTTCCAGAATGGCCGCAACGATGACAAACACCGGGAAGGGCCCAGCGAAGCATCTATCCTGGAAATCTGTGTGTACCCTATGATCTCAACGGCCAAAATGCGTCGTATCGGTCGGGTGATACGAGCCTGGGATGCCGCAAAACACTGACCGCATAAATCGGCGATCTCCGGTAGAGCCTTAAGATATGAAGCAGCCCCCCGAAGGGGCCTGTTCTGCCGCCGGCACTGATTTGTTTGGGGTTGACACAATGCTTCAAAGGACAGCGGTTTGAAACATGATTGCTGCCAGTTATACCGATTCTCATACATCTGTTCTGCTTGAAACGCACGAGCCGCTTTTTTTGCACCCTGTAAAATAAACTGACGATCCCGTCGTCCCCCGGCCACCCGCCCCTCCTTCTCGAGAATTTAATAGTATACATATTTTCAGCATGTTGTGAATTTCGTACGTTTTCCCTGCGGGTGGCACACGGCTTGCATTTCCACCTTTTCAGATCAGCGATCCTAGCAAGGAGACATTGTAAAAGGACATGATGCATAAACCGACCAAGGAGGGACTCAATATGAAGAAAATATTTTTCCATCTGTTTGTCATCATCGCGATCGGCCTGATGGGCGGCTTCTTTGCAGAAACTGACCATGCCTGTGCCGAAGAAGCGATCCGCTATGCCGGTTCCAACCAAATATACAAGGCCTTTGACAGCGAGCTCATCCCGGCCTTCAGTAAAGCCACCGGCGTCCGGGTCCAGGTAAAAACCTCATCGTCCGGATCCGCTTTTTACCGTCTGATGAACGGCTACAGCGATATTGCGTCCATTGCCAGGAAGCTCTATCGCAAGCATGAGGACTACGGATATATACAGATCCCCTTCTGCAAGGACCCACTAGCGGTTATCACCAGTAGCAAATGCGGAGTGGACAACCTGACTGAAAGCCAGGTGCAGGACATCTTCAGCGGCGATATCGTCAACTGGAAAGAGATCGGCGGAAGGGATTTGCCCATTCTGGTAGTGGTCCCGGAAGAGGACACGGCTGCCAACAAAAATTTCCGGCGCCAGGTCATGCGGCACAAGGAAATCACCTATGCGTTTTCCGCCTATGACTCGACCATGGCCATCGAAGCCATCAAGAGCCTGCCGGTAGGTGCGGTGTCCTTTATTGCCAATGGCGCCATTTCCCATGAAGCGCAGATCAAAACGGTAAAGATCGATGGCAGGCTGCCCACGGATGGAGACTACCCTTACTTTCAGATATTCTACTACGTTACCCGTGGAAAACCTGAAGGCAGCCTGAAGGCTTTCATCGATTTCGCCTTTTCGAAAACAGGAAAAGAAATCATGCAGCGCAACGGCATGCTGCCCCTCCCAGATCCGCGTTAATCCGCCCCCCGTATACGGCCCACCCCTATTGAAAGGAGCGGCATGCAGTCTCGGCCGCTCCTTTTCCAATCGATATAATTCTAAAAATTTGAGATGCCCGGCTTGGGTGAAAAGCGGGTTCGCATCACCGGGCCGGCAGGCTGATGGCGTAGGCGACACGCTTGTAAAAAAAATTGACACCCTACGGGTCGCACATTTCGAGCGGGCCCGGGCCCTTTGCAATAACTATTTGAATATAAATGAAATACAACCCAATCTTCTGAGTACCTATACTGGCATGACCATTGCTATACCATGAGGCAAAGACGGGGACGTGTTTTTACCTGAATTAAAATTTTTATTGGCCATCAGCATTCGAACGCAATCCTGCCATGGAACCAACGACAAGACCGGGGCTTGAAAAACGCATATTCTGGGGAGTCCTGATGACGGCCTGTTCCATTCTGGTAGCAGGAACGATTCTCTCCGTGTGGTCATCGAAAGAGGCCCGGACAAGCCTTTCCCGGATGTTCAACGACCAGCAGCTGATCAGCGCCCGTTACGCAGCCGGATTGATCGAGCACCAGTTGGCCTTCATCAGAAAAAAACTCGTTTTTCTGCGCAGCGATATCGTGCTGAATGCCGGCGACCCGGCCCTCGTGGACCAGACGATTCAGAATGGGTTGTCACGGCTTATGGAAAACGGCGTCCGCAAATTCGAAATCATCGACCCGCATGCGCACATCACCAGCGTTCACCTGCCCTATGGACGCAGAGGCGAAAAAACCTGGACCTCGGAAAGTGTGAACCGCCTGCCCCTGCCTCAGTCTATCGAGGCCGGTGATATCTGGAGCGAACCCTATATAGCCAACCCGGGCATCCCCATGCTCGCCATGATAACGTCTCTGAATGACAGGGCCGGAAGGTTCTTGGTCTGCCACATCGACATCGCCTGGTTCATATCACCCTATTTAAAAAATATTCTTTCCGGAAAAACCGGCTACGCCTGGGTTATCGACGACCAGGGCACCTTCCTGTACCATCCCGACGCACGGTTCACCGGGAAAAACGCCTTTGCGGTCCGCAAAGAAAAGTATCCGGAACTCTCCTTTGAAATGATCAACACCATCCAGAAGAAAAAAATGATTGCCGGGAAAGAGGGCACCGGCAGGTATTTTTCAGGATGGCACAGAGGCGTCACCGGTAAGATCGAAAAACTGGTGGCCTTCTGCCCCATCGATGTGTCGGTTCACCCTCCCCGAAAATGGTCCGTTGCCGTGACCGCACCGGTTTTGGAAATCGAAGATGCTCTCAAGGAAGACGAACGGCGCCGGTTGATTTTCCAGGCGCTCACCCTGCTGTCTGTCATTCTCGGCGCGGGTGTAATCCTTTTTCTTGAGGTCCGATGGTCCCGACGGTTGGAAGTCTACGCCGAACAACGCTCCGAAGCCTTTAAGCGCAGCGAGGAGAAATACCGGTCCCTGGTGGAAAGTGCCGAGGATTTGATCTTTACCGTCAATGAAAAGGGCCGCTTCCTGACCATGAACAGCTTTACAGCCGAATGGCTGGGCGGCAGAAGGGATGAACTGATCGGCGGGCAGATTGGCGACTATTTCCCTTCTCGGGCGGCCGAAAAGCAGATGGAGCACATTAAAAAGGTCTATGCATCCGGGAAAAGCCTCAGAACGGAAATCGAGCTTTTGGCAGGGACCGACCGTTCCTGGTTGAGCACCAATTTCATGCCCTTGAAAGACGCCGACAAAAATGTCAGCGCGGTTCTATGTATTGCCAGAGACATCACCGATGACAAAAACCTGGAGGAACAACTGGTAAACACGGAAAAACTCGCTTCACTGGGGACGCTGGCCGCCGGAGTGGCTCATGAGATCAACAACCCGCTTGGTGTAATCCTCGGATTCTGCGACCTGCTGATCGAAAATACCGACAAACAATCCCGGATCCATGACGACCTGAAAGTGATCGAGCGCCAGGGGCTCCACTGCAAGGAGATAGTGGAAAACCTTCTCAGTTTTTCGCGAACGGACAAGCACGAACCTCAAGACGTGGACCTCAACCTGTGCCTGAAAGATTTGATCCAGATTGTGGATCACACCCTCGAGCTGCGCCGCATCGTGTTGATCACCGATCTGGCTGAAGGTATTCCCAATATCAAAGCGGAAGCCCATCAGCTGCAGCAGGTTTTTCTGAACCTGGTCAACAATGCGGCAGCGGCCATGGACAAGGGAGGGGTATTGAAGGTTCGGACCGCCTTTGATCGTACCAACCGCAAGGCCGTCGTCCAGATAATTGACAGCGGTCACGGTATAGCGCCGGAAAACATGGACCGCATCTTCGACCCCTTTTTCACCACCAAACCGGAAGGCGAAGGCACCGGGCTGGGTCTGTTCGTCAGCTACGGTATCATTACCCGCCTGGGGGGAGCTATCCGGTGCGTCAGCCATCAGGCGCCCTCACGGGAAAAGCACCGGGAAGAGGGCGACATGGTGGAACGGGAAACGACCTTTACCATCACGCTGCCGGTGTGACAACCGGCCCCTTACATCCGGTAAAGGAAGCCGGGAAAGGAAAGTCGATGGCTCAAAAAATCCTGATTGTGGATGATGAAAAGGACATGCTGACGCTGCTAAAGCGTATCATCACCACAGACACGCTGCACACCGTCGAGACCCGCCATGACCCTCGGGACGCTTTGGAAGCGTTTAGAGAAGGCGCATTCGACCTCGTCATCTCCGACTTGAAAATGCCCGCCATGGACGGGTTGACCCTGCTGCAGGAGGTAAAAAGACATCGTCCGGAAACAGCCGTGATCATCATGACAGCCTACGGCACCATCGAAACGGCGGTGACATCGATTCAAAAGGGCGCCTTCGACTTCATCACCAAACCCTTCAAAAGGGAACGGGTGCTGGTCACCATCGATAAAGCCCTGGAGTGGCAGAAGGTGCTGGATGAGAACAAGGCCCTGCGCAGTGCCCTGGCAGAATCGAAAGGGTTTGCCGACATGATCGGAACGACGCCGACCATGCTGGAAATTTTTGACCGCATCAAGCTCGTGGCTACCACCGTAGCCACCGTGCTGATCACCGGCCCCAGCGGAACCGGCAAGGAACTGATCGCGCGTGCACTCCACCGGTACAGTTCGAGAAGCAACCGGGAGATGCTGACCGTCAACTGCACCGCCATTCCGGAAAACGTACTGGAAAGTGAGCTTTTCGGCCATGTCAAGGGCGCCTTCACCGGCGCCTGGAAAGATAAAAAAGGGATTGTCGAAAGGGCCCACAAAGGGACGCTTTTTCTCGACGAAATTGCGGATCTGAAACCCGAGCTGCAAACCAAACTCCTGCGCCTTCTGCAGGAAGGGGAATACAAGCCCGTCGGCAGCGAAAGCACCTGCAAGGCCGATATCCGTTTTGTGGCCGCGACCAATCACGACCTCAAGGCCGATATCAAAGAAAAAAGATTCCGGGAGGATCTCTACTACCGTCTCAATGTCATCACCTTTGAACTGCCGGCGCTCAAGGAAAGAAAAGACGACATACCGGCTTTAGGTTTTCATTTCTTAAAAAAATATGCGGCCATCAACCAGAAAATGGTCACGGACATATCCCCTTCCGCCATGCAGGTGCTGACCCAGTATGACTATCCCGGCAATGTGCGCGAGCTTGAAAATATCATCGAACGCGGGGTGATCCTGTGCCGCTCCAATATCCTGTCGGTAAAGGACCTTTCCATCGACAGCAGCCCCTTTACCTGTTTCGACGGAGGGGAAGAAGATCTGTTTCAACTGTCCTTCAGGGAAGCCAAGGATAAAATGAACCACTTGTTCCATAGGTACTACATCCGGGAGCTGCTCAAGCGCAACAACGGCAACATCAGCCACGCAGCCAGTGCCGCAGGAATCCAGCGGCAGTACCTGCACAGGCTGATGAAGGAGGAGGACATCCATGCAGAACCATTCAAAGACAAGTCGTGAGGGTCTTACGAGAAAGTTTTCGATAGTAATATTGCTGATCGCCTTGACACCTCTTTTGATTGTCACCGGGGTCGTCATGGATCAATACCGGGATGCCTACGAAGCCAAAACATACGCCCATCTGACCGAACGGGTTCAAAAGCACGCCCGCCTTATCGACATTTTCTTGCAGGAGCGCCTGGGGGATATCCGCTTTCTCGCGCAAGCCTTTGACGGCGAAGCCCTTACCCGAAAACCCTTTTTGCAGCGCTGCCTGGACCTTCTCCGGAAAGAATGCGGTTCGGTGTTTACGGATATGGGTGTGGTTGAAATCGGCCCCCGGGGCCGCCAAATCAACTACGCCGGCCCCTTTCAGCTGGAAAATGCGCTTTACGGAAAAGCGGGCTGGTTTCAGATAGCCGCCGCCAGAGAGCATTTCATCAGCGACACATTCATGGGGCTGCGCGGCTTTCCCCATTTCATCGTTGCGGCCCGCAAACGATGGGGTGGTGGCGACTGCATTGTGCGGGCCACCGTCGACTTTACCGCTTTCGACAATCTGGTTAAAAGCCTTAAAAGCGGCGTCAGCGGCTATGCCTTTATTATCAATCGGGCCGGCAGCCTGCAGGCCGGCAGCCCGGGGGTGACCCCCCTTCCCGGCAACGCCGAAGTCAATACCCTGTTCGAACTCGCCGACAATCAAACGTTTCTATCCAGCAGTGAGGACAACGCGGCCTTTTATGTTACCGCCCTTATTAAAAACGGCGCATGGCTGCTTGTATACCACCAGACGAAAGCCGACATATTTTCACAGTTGCGCCGCACCCACAAAATTGCCTTTGCCGCTCTCTTTATCGGCAGCGTGGCCATTGTCTGCACGGCACTTTATCTGCCGCTGGCTATTCTGCTAAAAACGGAACAGGGATCCGGAGAACAAAAGCAGAGGTAAAAAAGGAGATTCCATGCCCGAAACCGACGCCCGACTTCTGCTGGTCGATGACGAAACCGTCTTTCGCCGGAACCTCGCCAGACTGTTGCAGTCGCGAAACTTTACGGTTTTCCAGGCGGAAAACGGCCATGACGGCCTCGAGCTCCTGCTCCGGCAGCCTGTCGAGGCGGTTATCCTTGATGTCAAGATGCCCGGCATGGACGGCATAGAAACCCTGCGTCGTATCAAGGCCGGATATCCGGCCATCGAAGTCATTCTGCTTACCGGGCAGTCGTCGGCAGCCGATGGCGTGGCTGGCATGAAAGCCGGCGCTTTTGACTATTTGAGTAAACCCGTGGAGATCGATCACCTGGTCGGTAAACTGAAACAGGTGCATGAAAAAATTGGACTTGAAGAGGCCCATCACCGGGAAGCGGCTTTCCGGGAAAAAATGAAAAAGCGCATGGCGGCTGCGGAGCGTCTCGCCTCCCTGGGAACGCTGTCCGCCGGCCTGGCCCATGAAATCAACAATCCCCTGGCCATCATCGGACAGTCGGTGAAGTGGATTCAACTGCGGCTGAAACCGCACGCCCCGGGCAGCCTGATTGTATCGAGGGCTGACATGGAGAAAAGCCTGGACAATATCAACACCTCGGTTGACCGGATTCGGCGCATTACGCATCAACTGTTGGGATCGGTCCGCCGGCAAACACCCCGGATGGATGAAGTCGACCCGAAGCAGTTGATCGATGAGGCCGTCGAGCTGGTCAAAGGGTTGGCCGGCGACAAAGGCGTCGACATTCGCAAGGATTTTCACGGCGGCCGGCAACGCATCTGGAGTGATCCGGGCGCCTTGCGGCAGGTACTGACCAACCTTATGATCAATGCGGTGCAGGCCTCGGGCAACGGTGGCAGCATCACGGTTTCCACGGACAAGTGGGATGATGGCGTGCAGATGCGTATCGAGGACAACGGCGAGGGCATTCCGGAAGAAAATCTGGAACGCATTTTTGAACCTTTTTTTACCACCAAAGCGCCCGGAGAAGGCACGGGCCTGGGCCTGTTTGTCATCAAAACCATTATGGAAAAGCTTGGCGGAAGCATCGACGTTCACAGCCGTGTGGGACAGCGGACCGTCTTTACGCTGCGCCTGCCCAAAATAGATGCCCGGGACCGGGAGAAGCGGCGCCGATCCTCGAACCCGGGTTGATTTCACCCAAACCTCATCGTTCGGGTAGGGTTGCAGTTTACCTGTTCAGCAGGATCTAATCTGAGCGATTGACGACCTAGGTAGCCGTTGTCATGGTGCGGATAATGGGCGGTTTCCAGGCGTGAGACCATGCGTGGCACCCGGTATTGCGTCGAAATTTCCCGGCAACCGCTATAGTGGCATTCATTTTGCTTAAATAAGCTTAGATAGGCTTAGACAAAAGGCGCAATAAACGGAAATTGATATGTATTAACCCGACATCAGAGGAGGCATTATCTTATGAAACGACCTACCCGCTTAATGATCGTAGACGACGAAAAACGCTTTACCGAAATGCTGTCGCTGACTTTGGGAGAGATGGGGGTGGGCACTGTGACGGCTTTCAGCGGAAAAGAATGCCTCGATAAGCTGGCGGAAAACGATATCGATGTCGTCATCCTGGACATCAAGATGCCCGGCATGGACGGCATCGAAACGCTGAAGGAGATCAAGAAACGGTTTCCTCTGGTGGAAGTCATCATGCTGACCGGTCACGGCACGATCGAAACGTCGGTCAAGGGGATGAAACTGGGCGCCTTCGATTACCTGCTCAAGCCGCCGGAATTCGATGAACTGCTCAGCAAGGTGGCCGACGCCCGCGAACGCAAGGACGCCCACGAAGAGAGAATCCGCCTCGCCGAAAACCAGGAACTGCTGCGGGAAAGCCGCAAGGGAGGCCGGAAACCTTTTTGAGGCGCTTGCGGGGCGCGCGACCGTTTGCATCCATCCCCGCTTAACAATAGTCTTTGAATGGTTACCTATAAGGGGCCGATGGGAAAAAAGCGCGTAGCTCATAGCTGATAGCGTGCCATGAGTTATGACCTGTCAGCTATGAGCTCATCTCTGTTTCTCTCGGCCCCTGGACCCTGTTTCATATGCAGCGGTCAGGTTTATGCCACACTGGGATAGTCTTTTACCTCAAGCCCCAGCGCCAGCAGCGCATCCGTCAGATGGACCACACCGATGGGCTTGCCCCGGCGAACCACGACCATGCGCTGGACGTCGTTTTCCAGCATCTTCTGGACGGCACTGGATATCGTATCGTCAGCCGACAAAGTCGGCCTGACCGGGGTCTGCCCCTTGTAGAGGCGTATAATTTCAATGACTTTTTTTTGTTCCACTCTGGCATCTCATTCTGCGCCAGTTACGCCTTGGCGTGGTTGCCCTCGAACCCGGTTCGGGCTCTTTGCGAACAAAGGCGGCGACATTGCTTACCTTATTTTCACCTAAGTCGATGTGGCTATCAACCTGTAAACCAAATTCCAGTCTGACGGTAGGCAAAGCAAAATAAATGCCAAAGCCGGGAATCGGTTTCCCCCTATAAGCGTGGATGACCGATTCCCCGATATACCTTGCCCTAAGCTCTTTCCACCTGCAGAACACCGGACCCTAAGTCGGGATTAGGTCGAAACAATTCCTCCCCAAAAAACGCCTCGATTGTCTCTTGCGGGGATACACCCCTGTAACCCCCGAGTTGCGTCCCTGCCGACAAATCTCCCTGTCCCATTCGGTCCCAAATAAAAATATCATTTATAATCAATAGATTATCAAATAAAAGCCGCCTGTCCGTCGTTGGCACACCCCTTGAAATAACTGAGGATAAGCAAACCGGGCCGCAACGGGCGCGGTCGACGACAGGTTGATGCCCTGCCGAGCCGCCCATCGGAAAGGAGATCAATCAATGGAAGTAACCATGCTCACTGCTCTGATCATCTTCTGCATCAGCATCGTTCTCGTCATCACCGGCATCATCGACACGGTTATTGCCGCCTTTCTGGGGGTAACGGCCATGATCGCCTTCCATGTCATGACCGATGTTCAGGCCTTCAAGGTCGTTGACTGGAATGTCATCTTCATTCTCATCGGCATCTGGATTATCGCCACCTATCTCGGCAAGACCGGCCTGCCGGAGTACCTGGCCACGCGCCTGCTGATTCTTTCCAAGGGAAGCGTGCCCCTTTTCATAACGCTGATCGGGGCTGCCGCCGGCTTCGTTTCTTTGCTGGTGGACAACGTGGTGGTGGTGCTGATGTTCGCACCGGTCCTCTTTGCCGTGAGCCGCCGGTATGCCTTCCAGGCTTACGGCGCCATTTTGTTCATCGGCCTCTGCTCCAACTTCATGGGGACGGCCCTGCTTCTGGGCGACCTGCCGCCCCAGCTGCTGCACTCCGTAACCGGCATCGAGTTTAGCGGTTTCCTCTGGCATTCCGGGCGGCCCTCCTCCTTTTTCGTGCTGACCGCCACCTATGCCGTCGTGGTAGCTCTTTTTTACTGGATTTTTTCCAGAAAATTCAGAGGGCAGAAAATGAACTTCAACGCCGATGAGGAAAACCCCTCCGAACACCTCAAAAGCCCTCTCTTTGTCTGGATCGTCAGCCTTGCCTTCGTCGGCACCGTGGTGGGCATGGCCATCCGGCCGGTGTTCGGCGTCCACCTGGGCATGATCACCCTGTGCGGCGCCGCTTTGCTGATCCTTTTTCTGGAAATATTCAAAAAGAAACTCGAAGCACCCTCTTTTGAAGAGATCCTGGCCGAACTGGACTGGCGCGCGGTCATGTTTTACGTGGCCCTTTTCGCTTTGGTGGGCGGGCTGGAAAAAGGCGGTGTCATCGAATCCGTGGCCCATTGGCTGGTGCCGTTCATCCAGTCCAGCCTGATTCTGGGAACGACGGTGCTGTTCTGGGTGTCGGCTGCCATTTGCGGCATCGTCGAACACGACGCCTATATCCTGACCCTGCTGTATGTCATCCGCGACCTGGCATCTCAATCGGCGGCCGTTGAACCCTGGCCCCTTTACTGGGCCCTGCTCTGGGCCGGAACCCTGGGAAGCAACCTGACCATCGCTGGAGCACCGGCCCTGTTCGTAGCCGTGAACCTTGGAGAAAAGGAGGACAGGCGCAAGGTGCCCCTGAAGGAGTTTTTCAGCTACACGGTCGTTTACGTGCTGGCCTCTCTGGGCACCTGTTTCATCATTACCATCCTGCTGTGGGTGCTGCCCTATTTGTAAACTGACTGAGGACAACGATGTCACCGTTTAGCACAAAACGATCTTTAACCCGAAAAAAAGGAGGATCATCATGACTGTGGAACAGAAAAAAATGGGATGGGAAGTCGCCCGTGAGCTGGAGGCGAGCAAACCCTCCATGTCCGACCGGGCAAAACTTTCCGGGAAACAGTTGAAGACGCTGCTGATTTATGCCGCTACTTTCGCGGCCCTCTTTCTCGTAGCCGTCTGGCTGGCCGGTAATCCCTTCGAATTCACCCAGAGGCTTCCCTCGGCCTTTGTCAAGGCCAAGGGATGGGTGGGAACCAACAACTGGATGATCGTCTGGTGGGTGGTCCTGGTCTGCGCCTTTTTCGAGTACATGGATTCGGCCGGCGGGATGGGTTACGGCACGGCCCTCACCCCCCTCATGCTGATGGCGGGGTTCGATCCCAAGCAGATCGTCCCCTGCGTCATGATCACCGAGATGTTCACCGGCCTGATTGCGGGGTTGATCCACGGGGAATTCGAAAATGTTTCCTGGCAGTTCAAGCCCATGAACGAAACCACCAAGCTCGTCGTCATCGTGGCCGTCATCGGCATGCTATGCGTCGGATTTTCCATTACGGCGGCCTACAAGATATTCAATGTGGCCAAGTTCTGGATCAAGCTGTACGTGGCGGTGCTGCTCATCGTCATGGGCATCTGCTCTCTGCTGACGGCCAAAACCTTCAAGAATTACCGGCCCAAGTGGATGTGGCTGTTTGCCGGTTTGGCGGGCTTCAACAAGGGCATCGGCGGCGGGGGCTACGGCCCGGTGGTCACCGTGGGCGGCCTGTTCGCAGGCGTGCCCGTGAAAAGCATGGTCGCCGTGACCTCCCTGGCCGAGGGGGCGACCTGTCTCTTTGCGGTGATTGTCTGGTTTGCCCTGCTGACCAGCGGCGTGGTCATCGACTACCTGCTGCTGCCCTCCTTTGTCATCGGCACCGTTCTCGCGGCCGTCGGCGCTCCCTACACCACCAGAATTCTGCCGGAAAAATTCTGGAAATGGGTGGTCCCGATTTACTGCTGCATCCTGGCCGTGCTCTGTTTCTGGAAGCTCTGGCCGGACATTCAGAAACGGCTGCTTTCCTAGTCACAACACGCCCCGTGCTTGGGCACGGGGCGTGTTCACCACGGTCAAAAACGGATGCCCGGAGGCGCTGAGCCACAGCCCTCGCACCCCGGATCGATACGCACGGGCTCCGGGAGAAGGGGAAACCACATGAAAACGATTACGGATTACAACCAAGCGTCTCTGTTCAAGCGCTGGTGGAGCGGCCGTGACTATCTCCAGAAACGAATGATCCGCATGTGTCTGTCCATGCTGGTGATGGTCGTCTGCTTTCCATTGTATTATCTCGGCCTTTTTGGTAGTGTGGAGGGGCCTTTGAACCCCGCCGGCATCGGTGATTTTCTCGCAAACATGGGAATGACCCGCACCCACTTCATGGTGCTCTTTCTTTCCTTTTTGATTATCGCCGTATCCTGGAACTGGATCTACAACGCGGTCAGCATGGGGATCGGAGCACGTCTGACATGCAGTCGCAAAATGGGCGAAGACGGGCATCTGTGCGCCGCCCGGGTGACACGCACGAAAGTGGCCCACAAAAAAACAGGGCGCGTGACCGTCACGTACGTGTGCGCCCGAGGGCACACCGGAACCGATGCGCATTTTCACCCGCTTACAAAAGGAACCTTCAGCCACACGCTTTGGCTGACGTCGCTTTGCTTCTGCGTCATCGTGTTTTTCATGTCATGAGGTAGCTGCCATGGACAAAGGCATTCGGGTTCTACTGGTGGACGATGAAGAAACCTTCGCCCGCAACCTGGAGCGGCTGCTGAAGTTCAGGGGGTTCGACACCGCCGTGGCCCTGGATGGATACAGCGCCCTTGCCTCGCTGCAGGACCCGTCCGGATTCGACGTCGTGGTCCTGGATGTCAAAATGCCCGGGATGGACGGCATCGCCACCCTCAAACAGATCAGGAAAAGCCGCCCCAAGGTGGAGGTGATTATGCTCACCGGCCACGCTACCGTGGAGTCCGGTGTCCAGTCCATTCGTGAAGGCGCCTACGACTACCTGATGAAGCCCTGCGACATCGAGGATCTTGCGGAAAAAATCAGGGAGGCCTGCCGGGTGGAGCAGATCAGGAACAAGCCGGTGCTCTGGCCCCGCAACCGCGTCAAGGAGATCACCTGGCCCGTTTTTTTCAAGCTGCGGACCACGGACCGGCTGCAAAGGGCATTTAACCTGTTTAACCGGGAGAAACGGCTGCCGGCCTGGGAATCTCTCTACATCCTGGACCGTGCGGACCACCTAGTGGGCACCGTCAAGCGCAGCGACCTGATCCAGGCCGCCCGGCAAAAGGTTCCGGACAAGCCCATCGACTGGTCGGACCTGAAGTGCGACCCGGAATTGCTCCCCGATATGGACATTGCAGCCGTCATGCGCACCGGCCCGCACATAACCACCCACCCCGAAGAAGCGTTGACAACGGCCGCCCGGCGGATGATCGAGCACAACATTCGCTGTATGCCGGTTGTGGACAACGACAGGGTCAGGGGATTTATCCGGCTACAGGATATATTTCAACATGCAAACGACACCAGCCAATGATTTTCCCTATTTCAGAAAATTGTGGCGCAGCATTACCGCCGCACTGTTCGCTGCCGCATTTGCCCCGTTGATTCTGATCGGCGGCAGCATGTACTACTATGCGGTTTCGGCGCAGAAGGAGCAAACCGTCACGGCGCTCAGCAGGGAGGTCTATCTCCACCAGAAGGCCATCGACAGCTTTTTAAAAGAGCGCATCCTGGATCTCAAGTCCATGGCCGAAACCAGCGACTTGTGGGAACTGATTCAGCCGGGTGCCCTGCAGAAAGTGTTCAACGCCCTGCAGCCCGGAGCGAACCAAACGCTCTACACCGATCTGGGTATCATCGACCAGGATGGACGGCATGTGGCCTATGTGGGCCCCTACGATCTGATCTCCCGCAATTATAAGAATACGGACTGGTTCCCCGCCGTCATGGCCTCCGATGCCTATATCAGCGATCTTTTCGGCGGCTTCCGCAATGTTCCCCATTTCATCGTCGCCGTGAAAACGAGGCAGAACGACCGCGACTGGATCATGCGGGCCACGATCAAGGCGGAATACTTCAACCGCATGCTCTTCGAGGCGTTCGGTACAAAAGGCGATGAAGTGATGCTGGTCAACCGCCGGGGTGACTACCAATGGATTCCCCACCGGCAGGATCTCATGATGACACCGTCGGGCCTGGAGATTCCCGGACATTTCGACGGCTACCGGATCGCACCGAACGGTTCGAAGCTGACAGTCATGGCCTGGCTCGACAATGTGCCCTGGCTCTGCGTGGTCCGGATGGACAGAAGAGCGATTTTCGCTCCCTTGAACCGCCAGCGCAATGTGGGCATTTTCGTCTTCATCCTGGGGGCCATACTGATCGGTCTGACCATTTTGCTGACAACCAATTACCTTGTACAACGGCTGGAAGATAAACGCAGCAAAATCAACCTTATGAGCCAGCACCTCCGCCAGGCCAACCGGATGACCCTGTCGCTTCACCTCTATGAAGGCTTTTTCCGTCAAATGAACGATTGCCTGGCAAACATCGGCAGTGCCGCGGAATGGATCGGCCAGATCAACCGGGAAGGAGGACGCCACGATGAGATACGCCGCGATATCGAAGCCAGCCTCGTCCAGATTCACGGTGAAATCAAGCGTTCCCAAAAGACCCTCCAGGAGCTTTCTCACTTCAGCCGGACAGAGGACCCCATCGTGCGCCGGGTGGACGTCAACGCCATGCTCGAAGAACTGGTCGACCTGTTCCGGCGGGAATTCTATTTCAAGGCCGTCGGCCTTAATAAGGACTTTGAAAACGACCTGCCCTGGGTCCGCTGCGAGCCGCAGCTGCTGCGCCAGGTGTTTCAGAACCTGATGGTCAACGCCCTGGAGGCTGTCGGGAAAAACGGAGAAATTCACCTGAAAACCCGCACCCAGGGCGCCATGATCCAGATCACCGTTGCAGACACCGGCAGGGGCGTGCCGCCGGATCTCGCGGAGACGCTCTTTGACCCGCTTGTCAGTCACCAACCGGGCAAACTTGGCCTGGGACTCGCCATCTGCAAGGATTTGCTGACAAAAATGGGTGGTGACATCCGGCTGTTGCATAATTCCGGACAAGGCGCTGCATTCATGGTTGACCTCCCCCATGCTTAAAAAGGAACACATCCGCCAGGCCATCCAGGGCATTGCCGCCCGGGACCCGGATATCGGTTACACCCTGGACACCATGCTGGGCATGGGCCGCATCACCCCCGCCCGCTCCGCCCCCCATACGAAAACAGACGCGGGAAGCGGCGGGGATTTTCAGTTTCTGTTCGACGGAGAACCGGTGGCGGTCAGGCGGATCATTTTCTTCAATACCGGCCCGCCCTACCTTGAAGAACTGCTCCTGATCCAATACGGGCGAATGCTGAAAAAGCAGTCCTATGCCCGAAAGGGTGCCGGGGTCGCATTCCAGAAGGCCGCCCGCGAGATCAACACCTTCGGCCTCGAGTTCATGGTGCGCCACAAAATTGACCAGGCATTGGCCCAATTGCGGCAAGACGGCCGCGCTCGGGGCCAAGGTGCCGCCGCCGGGGGCGAGCATGGCTCCGGCGGCCGCCACCAGCAGAGCATCCGTCGCCTGGAAATGCTGAGAAAAAACGAAGCCAGCGATTCGACGCTTCTGCAACTGGCGTCCGCCAAGCCCCCCCCGGAAAACTGTTTCCGGGGCCTGCTCGCTGACGAGACCCCCGCTTTTTTTATGCCGTTTCCCTTTTGCATGGAGGCCCTGACCCAGTCCGCGGACCTGAACCTGGAATTTTTTCACGTGGGGTTCCTGCTGGACTGCCTCGGCCGGGGAGTGGCGGACAACCTCTATGCCTGCCTCGTGGACAGGCGCCTCATGGGCATGGTCTATCTGACCCTGAAAAAGGCCTACACAACCCGAACGCTAAAGATCCAATACATTGCCTCGGCGCGCGCGCGGGCGGGCACGGAAACCCTCGAGCCCACAACGGCGCTGAAAGGTGTGGGCACCCTGCTGGTAGCCGGTGTCTGGATGGTGTGGAAAAACCGACATCCACAAATCAGAGAGCTGGCCCTCGATTCGGAAGTCGGGGCCCGGCAGTTCTATGAGGGCATCGGGTTTCAGCCCCGCGGATTGTCCGGGCTGTTCCTGAAAAAACCGCAGGGACGCCTGGCAGCCGCCATCGTGAATATGGCCGCTCACCGCCGGGAAATGCCTGCAAACCTGATCAGCGAGATTCAAGCCGTCGTCAGGGACCAGGCTAAAATTCTGGCGAAACGGGACTTCTTGCGAAGGAAAAACAGGCGGGAAATGTCCCTGGAGGCAATCAAGGCCTGTTTCAAGCCGGGAATTCCAAACGCTATCCGGTCGACGGCCGGCGACGAGGTGAACCGGCACCGCCGCTCCATACCGGAATATGCAGAGCTGCTGAAACTGATGGGAGAGCCGTGATGGAACCTCTATTGGCCGTTGTCAGCGATTCACGCTACCGCCTTCACCTGGAAAACATGTCTCACCTGGAAAGCCCGCGGCGGCTGCAGGCCCTGGATGCCATTCTGCAGCATGCCCCCTTCGCTAAGCGGTGGATGGGAGTGGAGCCGCGCCTGGCAACGGTCGAAGAAATCGGCTGGATCCATTCGGCAGCCTACATCCAAAAGGTCGAAAAAACATCGGGGTGTCAGCTGTCGTCCTTCGACATCGACACTCAGGCCAGCGCCCGCTCTTATGACACCGCCCGTCTCGCCGTAGGCGGCGTGTTTGCGATGCTGGATGAAATCATTCGTGGGAGGGTGCGGCGGGGGTTTGCGTGTATCAGACCCCCGGGCCATCATGCGGAAAAGGAAAAAGCCATGGGGTTCTGCATATTCAACAATGCAGCCCTGGGCGCACGCTATCTGCAGACGTGTTACGGTCTTGAAAAAATCATGATCGTCGATATCGACGCCCATCACGGCAACGGCATTCAGTCCGCCTTTTACGACAGCCCGGCGGTGCTTTACACATCCTGGCATCAATTTCCCGGCTTTCCCGGAACCGGCAATTTGAACGAAATGGGGAACGGCCCGGGGCTGGGATTCACGGTCAACATTCCCCTGGGCAAGGGGCAGGGGAACCGCGATTTTGCCAGGATTATCCGTTATCTGATACGCCCGTTGGCGTTGGCGTATCGGCCGCAAGTCCTGCTGGTCCCCTGTGGTTTCGACCTATACCGGCGCGACCGCTTAGCCGGCATGGCCTGCACGCCGGAGGGCTACGCCCTGCTGGCCCGGCTTTTAATCCAGATAGCTGAAACGGTCTGCCAGGGTCGCATCGGTTTTATCATGGAAGGCGGCTACAGCTTAAGAGGCATCGAGGCCTGCGGCCTGCGCCTTTTGCAGGAGCTCTGCGACCTGCCCACCCTGCCCGAAAAAACCCTGTGCAATGCCGGTCTGTCCCGCCCCCTGCCCTTTTCCACCCTTTACAAGGTCATTCAGGTACAGAGGGCCCACTGGCCGTCACTACGGTAACCTACTTTTTTTTGGGAAAAACATCGAACACCGCCCGGGGTGATTCCACTACCTTGTGGATGTTCGACTGCATATCGACTTTCTGGGCATCGTCCTTCTTTTTCCAGGCGCCCTCGATCTTTTCCACCAGTTCGTCGATTTCACAGGGTTTGGTCAGGTAGTCGTAGGCCCCCAACTTAATGGCTTCCAGAGCGGTATCGATGGACCCATGGCCGGTCAAAATCAACGTCTCGGTGAAAAGTCCCAATTTCTTTATCTCCTGCAGCGTCGCAATGCCGTCCATGCCCGGCATTTTAAGATCCAAAACAATGACGTCGAAGGACGCTTCCTCCAGTGCATCGATGGCGGTGCTGCCCCGGTTGACCGCGGTGACCCGGTACCCGCGGCTGTTCAATAGCCTCGACATGTTGTTCGTAAAAATTTCTTCATCGTCCACCAGTAAAATTTTGGCTCCAATCATTTTTACGTCTCCTTTTTAGGCAACATGGAAAACTCCCCGCAGCAGCCGGCCAAAGGGGGGCCGCCCTGTGTGGAATGGATCTGTTTCGCCTCTCAACGTTTACCTGGACTCAAGCGGCAACCTCCTTTGCCAACTCCCCGGGGGGACGCAGGGGAAGCCACAACTCGAACTCGGTCTTTCCGGGTTGGCTGGTCACACGGATATCTCCTCCCAGGCGCTGTATAATGCTGTAGCACACCGACAGACCCAGTCCGGTCCCCTTGCCCACCGGCTTGGTGGTAAAAAAGGGATCGAATATTTTTTCCAGGTGTTCCGGACGGATGCCCGCACCGGTATCGGCAACAACGACCCGTACCCCCTGCCTGGCTTCATCGGTCCGGGTGGTTATGTTGATGGCGCCGTAGGGCATACCCTCGTGGGCGTCCCTGGCATTGGTGACCAGGTTCAGAAAAACCTGCTGCAGCTGCGAGGGGTCGGTCTGGATCTCCGGCAGGTCTTCCGCCAGATCCGAAAAAAACCGGATGCCCTCGGAGCGGGCTTCCCGTTCCATCAGCTCCACAATTTCACCGACAAACCCGTTCAGGTCGATGGGCTCGATCATCGATTGCGTCCGCCGGGAAAAGCGCAGCAGGTTCTGGGTAATCCGCTTGCATCGCTGAATCTGCGTGTCTATTTGTGCCAGTGAATTTAAAAACTGTGATTTGAACGCCGCGTCCATGTCGGCAACGCGGCTGCCCTCGTCCAGCAGAATCTGTCGCTCGGTGAGGATGATGGCCAGCGGATTGTTGATCTCATGGGCGACACCGGCGCTGAGCTGCCCGATTGCGGCCATTTTGCTGGCCTGCAAAAATTGCTTGTTGAGCTGGTCGGCTTCCACATCCCTTCGCTTGATCACCGTAATCATGTGCCGGGTCACTAAAACCGTAACCGCCAGAATGATCAGCGCACTCACGTGCAGACCGACGAGGGTGAGAAGGTTGGCATGGTTGACGTCGTTCAGGGCTTCGGCGTAGTCCTGACGGATCATCAGGAGCCATCCGGGTTCTTTCAGCCAGGTCCGGGCGGCGATCTGTCTGGGAATTCGCCTGTTTTCCGCATCCAGGGCATCTTTCTGAATGTCGACACGGATATCCCCGTGAAATTCTCCCGGCGGAAAAGGCGCTTTCTGCATGATGCTGCCGCTGAACTTTGGATTGGTCTGAAACACCCCTTCCCGGTTCATCAGCAGCACCTCGCCGGACTTGCCGACCTTGGCGCTTTCCACCAGGGAGCGGAAAATGTCCGTGTCCACCGTGGCCCTCAAGATCCAGCGCCCGATGCCTTCCTCCTCCCTCACAACGGCGATGATGAAGTGCGGTACCCTCCTGAATCCCATGAACATATCACTGATGAACACCCTGTTTTGCATGGTTTTCTTGAACCATTTTGTGCCGGCATAATTCTTTTCCAGAAGATCGAACGGACCGATGTAGGCCAGATGGTTGCCGGCGGCATCGATGATCCCCAGGTCGGTGATCGATCCGTCTTCGCCGTTGAGGTTTTCAAACACGCGATTCAAGACGGATGGATCCCTCAATTGGTCGAGAGATCCGGTCTGGGCCACCGCGTTCAGCTTGGACACATGTTCTTTAAGAAACAGCTCGATGATGGTGCGGTGGTGGGCGAGCTGGGTTTTCAGGGAATCGATCATGCGCTCCTTGGCAAAACGGGTGTAGTGGATATTGATCCCCCATCCGACCAGCAGCAGGGGGACCAGTGAACAGACCATGGTCATCAGTACAAACCGCCTGAACAGCTTGGCATAATGTGATTTCTTGGGCGATTCCGATTCCACTGGATGGCCCCGGGTGTCCGGGGAAAGTTTAGGCTTCATGGCATTCCTTTCTCGATGTGCGAACCGCCTGCTTTGTGTCCCCTTCGAGGAGTCTCCACATCGTTTTCCCTGCGTGTTGATGCGATGATGACCGGTCATGCATCGATCATGCACCGTCGGGTTTTGGATGATCATTCTTCGGCAGCAGCATATTCAACTCATACTCACCGGCATCCCGGGATCTCTGAATCTTGAACCCCAGCTTTTTACCCAGGGCCAGCATCTCCTTGTTTTCCGCTAAAACGGTGCCCCAAACCCGCTCGATGTTGTGCTCGGCGGCGATGGAAAGGCAGCGTTTGAGCAAGGCCGCCCCGATGCCCTTACCCTGCCAGTCATCCAGGACCATCACGGCAAATTCGGCATTTTTCTGGTTGCGTTCGGTAATGACGCGGCCAACGCCCAACAGCTTGTCTTCGGTGTTTGACTGACTGAAGGCCACCAGAGCGATTTCCCGGTCATAGTCGATCTGGGTGAAACGGGCCAGCAGATGGTGCGGGAACTGCTTTAGCGGCGTAAAAAACCGCATGTAGACGCTCCGCGGGGAAAGCGAATTCAAGAGCTCGGACAATAACGGGGCATCCTCGGGCCGAATGGGACGGATAAAAATGGGAATGCCCGTGCGGGTCCTGGTGTGTGTTTCGTATTGAGCCGGATAAGGGCTGATCGACAGGTGCAACGGGGACCGGATGCCGGAAGGCTTTATGAGAACACGGGCATCGACCGCCAACGGACCCGACGGCGTCAGCACCAGTGGGTTGATATCCAGCGCCTCTATTTCCGAAAAATCGATGGCCAGCTGTGACAGACGGATGAGGATCTCTTCGAGGGCGTTCAGATCTGCGGGCGGCATATTGCGAAATCCCTGCAGCAGCCGGTAGACCCGGGTCTGTTCGATCAGCTTTCGGGCCAAAAGGCGGTTCAGGGGAGGAAAGGCGATGGCATGATCTTCGAGCACTTCGGTAAAAGCACCACCCATACCGAAAAGGATTACCGGACCGAAGTCCCGGTCTTTTTTTATCCCCAGAATCAGCTCGCAGTCTGCAGCCGCGGCCATGGGTTGAATGCTGACCCCGTTAACGCGGGCATCCGCACGATGTGACCGCGCGTTGCCGACGGCCTGGTTGAATGCGCAGCGCACGGCATCTTCATCGTTCAGATCGAGAAAAACCCCGCCGGCATCTGATTTGTGGGTGATGTCCGGGGAGTCGATTTTAAGAACCACCGGAAAACCGATGGCGCCGGCCTGCTGAACGGCTTCCGTTTCCGTGGCCGCCGTAACGATCGTGTTGACCGGGATACCGTATGCCGCCAACAGCGATTTGGATTCCGCCTCGGTAAGCTGCGAATTGGATTCCTGCAGGGCCTTCTGCACGATCAGCCGCCCGGCCTCGCGATCGAACTCCAGTCGTCTGGACAGCCTGGACGGAATCTCCTGCAGCATTTTTATATTTTCGGCATACCGATAAAGGTCCATAAAGGCGCGTACGGCCCGCTCGGGCGTGTCGAACGTCGGTATGCCGGCCCGGTTGAATATATCGTGGGCACGGCGTATGTCTTCGCCGCCGACCCAGGAGGTAAATATCGGCAAGGACTTGCCCTTGATCGAATCGATCAGGGACGCGGCAATGGCCGTCGTGTCGACGAGGGCCTGGGGTGCGGACATGATGAGGATACCGTCGATTTCCGGCGCTTCGACACAGATGTCGACCACCCGGCAATAGGTTTCGGGGGTGGATTCCCCCAGCATGTCAATGGGATTCCCCCGGCTCCAGTGGGGTGGCAGTACCGCGTCCAGCTTCTTTATGGTTTCATCATTCAGTTGAACGGGATCGTACCCGTAGTCGGATAAGGTGTCGGCCGCCATCACCCCCGGGCCGCCGGCATTGGTAACGATGGCCAGGCCGGGTTTCCTGGGATGGGGTTGTTTGGACACCAGCTCGGCGCAGTCCAGCAACTCTTCGAAGGTTTTCACCCGCAGAATGCCGGCCCGTCGGAAGGCGGCGTCATAGACCGCATCCTCACCGGCGATGGCACCGGTATGCGATGCCGCCGCCCGGGCTCCCGCCCGGGTCCGCCCGGCTTTGAGGGCAATGATCGGTTTTACGCGGGAAACCGCCCGGGCGGCGCTCATGAATTTTCGGAACCGGGTCAAGCTTTCGACGTACATGACAATGCTGCCCACGTCTCTCTGCCCGGCCAGATAGTCGATCATATCACCGAAATCCACATCCAGCATATCCCCGAGGCTGACCACATAGCTGAAACCCATGTTTTCCTTGATGGACAGATCCAGAATGGCCGTGCAGATGGCCCCGCTCTGGGAAATAAAGGCCATTTTCCCCGCCAGAGGCATCTGGCTGGCAAAACTGGCGTTCAGCTTGCACCGGTTGGCGATGACGCCCACACAATTAGGCCCGACGATGCGGATTCCCGACGCCTGCGCCTCTTTGCGGATGGCGGCTTCGATGTCCCGGCCCTGGCTACCGATCTCCTTGCCGCCCGACGAAATGATGACGGCGCCGCCCACCCCGGCTCCGGCGCATTCTCTGACAATTTCGGGTGCCGTGACAATCGGCAGGGCGATCAAGGCCAAATCAATCGGTTTCCCCACACCGGCAACGGAGGCGTAGGCCTGCCTGCGCCAGAGGTGCTTATGACGCGGATTGATGGGAAAAATATCGCCATCGAACCCGTGTTCGATCAGATTCTGCATCAAAGCGGCGCCGACACTGCCTTTGCGTTCGCTGGCGCCGACCACTGCAATGGATTCGGGTGCAAATATACGATCCAGATTTTCAATGCCCATGACACCATTCCTTGGCTGTTATCTATACCGTTGCGGTGTTGAGATTTACCCTCAACGTTGCAGAAGCCTGAGGGCTTCAGAGTCAAGACGCCTGAGGGTCAAGTCGTAGTTCTTTACTTCGAGTCCTCAATAACGCAGAATCTGAAGTTCTCAGGCTTTCCCGAAGGGTAAACAACATGGTAAAACAGAAATCATCCTCAGATGCCACAGGGCGTGATATCCAAGGCATGACGCCATCGATAGTATGCTGAAAATAATGACAAAACATTATGTTATCGTTACCATGTTGTTTATGCAGCCATGCGGCTATTATTGGGCCACCTTGTACGGGTTCACCACCATGACCGGTACCGGAGAGCTTCTGACAATCCGTTCGGCCACCGATCCCATGATGATCTTGTCCAGTCCTTTGCGACCGTGGGTCCCCATGATGACGAGATCGATCACGTGGGACAGAATGTAATCCATGATCATTTCCGCGGCATCCCCGGAAAGCACTGAAGCCGTGTATCCGGGTTCATAGGTACCGAAATGGGTGTCGGCAAACTCGTCAAGACTCCGTTCGGCACCTTTCACGATTTCCTGCTCCATGGCGCATATCGAAGCGGCAGGGACGTAGATGCCGCTGAAGTAATCGAAAATCCTGGCGACGAAAAGCAGGTGGATGGTTGCTTCAAACTTCGCGGCCACTGTTTTTACGTAAGGAACGATCCGGGGGGATGACTCCGACAGATCGACCGGATAAAGAATATTGTCGAATCTTTCCATGCAGGCCTCCTTTCTTACCGTCCATGGGCCCCTTCTGGCGGACGCCGATCGTATGGTGCCCAATCAGTAAAACCCAAGCCGACAATCACTCAATTTAGGTAAAAGCAATTGATATGCCAGTTTCCGTAAGCCCCACCTTTTTTTTGGTATGAAAGTTGCTCTCCACATGACAGGCGTGATTGGCGATAAATGATTGTGCTGTTTTTTTAAATTAAACCTAAGGTGAGCGATTGTCGGGGACTGCCCCGCCAAGGGCGGGGTTGCCGCACATACAAGGAAGGAGGATACATTGAAACCATACCCAATTCTGACGCCGGAGGAAGCGGTAGCCGGCATTAGACACCGGCAAACCGTCGCTTTCAGCGGATTCACACCCGCCGGCGCAGCCAAGGCCGTCCCCAACGCCCTCGCCGCCAGGGCCCGGGAGCTCCACGATCGCGGCAAAGCATTTAAAATCCGGGTCCTTACCGGCGCCTCCAGCGGGCAAAGCATCGACAACCATCTGGCCGAAGCCGAGGCTATTTCCTGGCGGGCACCCTACCAAAGCGGTCGCGCCATCCGCGGCCAGATCAATCGTCAGGAGGTCGAATACGTTGACATGCACCTGTCCCACCTGCCCCAGACGGTGGCATTCGGCTTTTTCGGCCCTATCCACTACGCGGTGGTGGAAGCTTCCGAAATCACCGCGGATGGCCGCGTGTACCTGACCACTTCCATTGGTGCCTCGCCGACCTATCTCAAATATGCCGACAAGGTGGTGATCGAATTGAACCGCCGGCAGTCTCCACGCCTGCGGGAAATGGCGGATGTTCTGGTCATGCCGCCGCCGCCCAACCGGAACCCGATTCAGGTCTTCGATCCGCTGACCCGCGTGGGCTGGCCCTATGCCTGGGTGAATCCCGCAAAAGTAGTCGGCGTTGTCGAAACCGACGAACCGGACCACGTCGACAGCTTTACGTCTGCGGATGACATCAGCGAACGCATCGCCGGACATGTCGTCGATTTTCTTCTGGCAGAAGTGCGCAAACAGCGGATCCCCAAGCGGTTCCTTCCCCTCCAGGCGGGCGTCGGCAACGTAGCCAATGCGGTGCTGAAAACGTTGGGGGAGCATCCCGACATCCCCCCCTTTAAAATGTATACGGAAGTACTCCAGGATGCCATGGTCGACCTGATGGGCGAGGAGCGCCTCGAGGCCGCCAGCGCCTGCAGCCTGACAGTCACCGGCCAAAAGTTGAAAACCATTGTGGACCACTTCGATCACTTCGGTCCTAAAATCGTCCTGCGTCCCCAGGAAATTTCCAATCATCCCGGCATTATCCGCAGGCTCGGCGTCATCGCCATGAACACGGCCCTGGAAGCCGACATCTATGGCAACGTCAACTCCTCCCATCTCTTCGGCATGGATATACTCAACGGCATCGGTGGTAGCGGCGAATTCACGCGTAACAGCTATCTATCCATCTTCATGACGCCTTCCATCGCCAGGGAGGGCCGTATTTCCTGCATCGTTCCCATGTGCCCGCACATCGACAACAATGAACACTCCGTGCAGGTTCTGGTCACCGAGCAGGGGCTGGCGGATCTGCGCGGACTGGGGCCCATGCAGCGGGCGAAAACAATCATCGACAGATGCGCCCACCCAACCTTCCGGGACTATCTGCATCGCTATGTCTCGACGGCAAGGGTCGGCCATATCCGTCATGATCTTGCCCGCTGTTTTGAACTTCACCGCAATCTTCTGGAAAAAGGCAGTATGCTTCCTGACTGAACCGCGGCAGAGGACGAATGTGTCCACAATTTTTACACACCTGTAAACAGTTTTACCACAGTAGCGAGCGATATAGTTCTTTTCCGGGACGCCTTCCATGGCCACGGACGGCCGTGGCTGGTTGACATTTTTCGCCGGGGATTACCTCCGGCTTAATTAATGGAGCCATCGGGGAGTTTTTTCCGCCATCCCTGCGTGCCTGTCCTCGACCCGACATCATACCGGGCAGGCACGCAGGAATGACGAGGGTTGTAAGCTAACATTGCCCGGCCTTTCAATTAATTGAAGGCCCGGAGAATGTTGGCAAGGGCCTTGTTCATTGCGTCTGTTGTGTCCGTTGCGTTGGTTGAGTGACTCGCTTGCCCGGTGAACCAGCCAACCCGACGAACCCGTTAGCCCGACAAGCCCGCTACCCCAGGAAACAGATCACCCAAATACTGGTCAAAACATTTGAGCCTGCTTTGGTACAAAGCTTGCAGAAAGCAAAAGCAGGTAGTGGCCGGAAACAGATAGGAAACAGGATGGATTGAAACACACAGCAAAAAGGAGATTGAAATGAATTTTCAAAAATTGCTCAAATTGTACGGTGTTGCCATGTTGATCCTGATGATGGCCGCACCCGTGGTATCCGCCGGGCCCAAACCGGTCGTCATCGGTCTGCAGGGTCCCATCACCGGACCGTGGGCCTATGAAGGTCAAATGGCCCGACAATCCTGTGAAATCGCCGCCAAGCTCATCAACGAGCGGGGAGGCATTCTGAACGGCCGGCCGGTGGAGGTGCGCGTGGTGGATGACGAGGGGCAGCCCAAAACCGGTGCGCTGGCCGCGACCAAGCTCTGCGGCCAGCGGGATGTGGTGGCATCCGTTTCCACCTACGGGTCTTCCGTATGTGAGGCCGCCATGGCCATTTATGAAAAACGCAAAAAAGTGAACATCGGTTACGGGGTGACCGCCGTGCGTCTGACCCAGAAAAATTTTGACTACTTTTTCCGCACCTGCGGCAGGGACGATGCCCAGGGAAACTTTTTTGCCAAAGTTGCCGACGAAAAATTCCATGCCAAGAAAGTGGCCATCATGCATGACAACACGGCTTTCGGCAAGGGGCTGGCCGAGGACGCCCAAAGGGGCCTCAAGCCGCTCATCGACGCCGGCAAGCTGGAGCTGGTGTACTTCGATGCCATTACCCCCGGTGAAAAGGACTTCCACGTTCCCCTGACAAAAATCAGAGAAGCACACCCGGACCTCTGGTATTTTACCGGCTATTATGCGGAAGCGGCCCTTTTAGTCAGCCAGGCCCGGGATATCGGCATCACCTGCCCCTTCGTGGGCGGCAATGCCGCCATTAACGACGAATTCGTAAAAATCGCCGGATTGCAGGTAGCCAAAGGGTGCTTCATGACCAACGAGCCCCTGCCTTCGGACCTGCCCTACCAGGAAGCATCCGCCTTTTTGAAGGCCTATCGGGACGCCTACGGAGAAATCCCCTCCAGCCCTTGGCCCGTGTATGCGGCGGACGCCTTCAGCATTATTGCCTATGCCATCGACAAGGCCGGCACCACGGATTCGGTAAAGCTGGCCGCCTACCTGCGCGACGAGGTGAATGCCGTCGCCGGCATCACCGGCCCGGTTGGATTCACCAAACAGGGTGACCGTGAGGGGTTGCCTTACTATCTCTACATGGTGGACGACCATGGCCACATTGTCATCTCCAACTAAAGCGTTTCCGACGGCTTCTTTGCCGGCCGAAGGCCGGCAAAGAAGCCCGGATTCCGAACCAATCGGCGAACATGCTGATCAGGGGTAAAAAAGATGCAGGTCATTTTTGAACAGATTGTCAACGGGCTGACCCTCGGTGCCTTTTACGGCTTGATTGCCCTGGGGTACTCCATGGTCTACGGTGTTTTGAAACTGATCAACTTTGCCCACGGCGATTTCTTCACGTTGGGCTCCTATATCGGCTACACCCTGTTGGTCGTCGGTTCGGCCATGGTGTCGTCGGTCTTCGGCCTGTGGGGCGGAATTCTGGCGGCTACCCTCGTGGCGGCCTTGTGCCTGGCGCTGGTCGGCATGTTCGTGGAAAGGATCGCCTACCGGCCCATCTACGCTTCCGGCCGTCTGCCGGCGGTGGTGTCCGCATTGGGGGCGTCCATCGTGCTGCAGAACACCATTATGGTCATCTGGGGGCCCCGATTCCAGGCCTATCCGGCAGCACAGATACCCAATATTCGCTTGAACTGGCTGGGAATGAACATCACCCTTTTGCAAGTGGTAATCCTGCTCATGTCGTTCATTATCATGGGCATCCTGTATCTGGTGATTCAAAAAACCATCTTCGGTGCGGCAGTGCGTGCAACGGCCCTGGATCGCGACACCGCCTCTCTCATGGGGATCAACTTCAACAAGGTCATCTTCTTTATTTTCACCCTGGGACCGGCGCTGGGGGCGGTCACCGGCGTAATGGTGGGCCTTTACTATCGCCAGATTAACTTCACTATGGGGTGGAACTACGGCCTCAAGGCGTTTACGGCCACCATCCTGGGCGGCATCGGCAATATACCCGGGGCCATGTTCGGCGGCATTATTCTGGGAATCCTGGAAATGCTGGGAAGTGCCTATATATCCGCCGCCTGGAAAGACGTGTTTGTCTTCTTGATTCTGATCCTGGTCCTCATTTTTCGTCCCACCGGCATCTTTGGTGAAAAACTAGCGGAGAAAGTATAGCCATGCAACAGTCAAGATTGAATGCATTGAAAACATGGTCGACTACCGGCGTCAAAGGGTATGTACTTATAATTGCGGGCGTGCTGCTGTTCCCTTTTCTGGTCAGTGACTACGCTATCGATGTGGTCTTCTTTTTTGGATTGTACGCTCTTTTAGGTTTAAGCCTGAACATCGTGCTGGGTGAAGTGGGGCTCTTCGATCTGGGGCATGCCGGCTTTTACGCCATCGGTGCCTACACGACTGCCATCCTCAACACCATGTTCGACATCCCGGTTCTTTTGTTGCTGCCCGTCAGCGCTGTCACCGCGGCCCTTTTCGCGTACCTGGTTTGCTCCCCGGTCATCCACCTGAAAGGCGACTACCTCTGCATCGTCACCATCGGCATGGGCGAAATCGTCCGGATGGCCCTGCTCAACAACCCCTTCGACCTCACCGGCGGTCCCAACGGTGTTTTCGGCATCGGCAGCCCGTCGTTAGGCGGCTTGCTGGTAATCGAAACCTCACGGCAGTTCTACTTCTACATTTGGATTCTGGTGGCCTGCACGATTATTGGATTGGTGATGCTGCAAAACTCCCGTATCGGGCGGGCCTGGAACTGCATCCGCGAGGACGCAATTGCCGCGGAAGCCAGTGGCATAAACGTGAGGCACTACAAACTTCTGGCCTTCGTTCTCGGCGCCTCTCTGGCCGGGGTAGCCGGCAACATTTTCGCCACCAAACTGATGATCGTGTCTCCTGAAAGTTTCAGTTTTATGGAGTCCTGCATGATGTTCTGCATCGTTCTTATTGGTGGCATGGGCTCCATTCGCGGCGTCCTGATCGGGGCGGCGGCCATCAGTCTGTTTCCTGAAATCTTTCGGCCCTTTGCCATGTACCGCATGCTGTTTTTCGGTGTGGCCATGATCACGATGATGATCTTTCGCCCCGGCGGCATCTGGCCGCGCCAGCGGGGCGCCCTGCACGCCCGTCCGGGGAAAGTCACGCAACCGGCTCACAGCTTGACGGCTGAAACCAAAACCATTGAAAGCGAATGCTGAGAAGGACACCATGAATACATCCCACTCAGGTGAAATCGTTCTGGAAACCAAAGACCTGACCAAACGCTTCGGCGGCCTTGAAGCTGTCAGCGCTTTTGACCTCAAGGTGTTAAGGGGTGAAATCAGCAGTCTGATAGGACCCAACGGCGCGGGAAAAACCACGGTCTTCAATGTGGTGACCGGCATCTATGAACCGGATGAAGGCCACGTCATTTTCCTCGGCGAACCCATTGGAGGCCGCAAGCCTCACCAGATCGTTGAAAAGGGCATTGCCCGTACCTTTCAGAACATACGGTTGTTTCCCAACATGACCTGTCTGGAAAACATCATGTCCGGCCAGCACTGCCGGACGACGTCAGGAACCTTCCGCTCCATTTTCAGAACGCCGCACCAGCGGGATGAAGAAAAGCGCATCCGTGACGTGGCTGAAGCTTGCCTGGACAAGGTGGGGCTCTCCCATTTCAGAAACGAACTGGCCGTGAACATCCCCTATGGCAATCAGCGCATGCTTGAAATCGGCCGGGCCCTGGCCACCCATCCGACGCTGCTGGTGCTGGACGAACCCAGCAGCGGTCTGAACCCCAAGGAATCGGAAGATCTGATCGTTTTCCTCAGGCAATTGGTCAGGGATGACCTCACCCTTTTGATCATCGAGCACGACATGAACGTGGTGATGGGCATATCCGACTGGGTTACGGTCATGGAAGAAGGTCGCAAGATAGCGGAAGGACTCCCCGAAGCGATCTATAACAACCCCAAGGTGATCGAGGCCTATCTGGGCAAAGATGACGAAGACGACCAGGAAACGAATGAGGTGATGCATGCAGCCCCTGCTTGATATTGAAAATCTTCATATAGCCTACGGCTCGGTGGAAGCGATCCAAGACGTCTCCCTCTCTCTGAATCAGGGGGAAATCGTCACGGTGCTGGGAGCCAACGGTGCCGGCAAAAGCACCCTGTTGAGAGCGATTTCCGGAATAACGCCCGTTAAGTCGGGAAACATCACCTTCGAAGAAACCGCTTTGAACACGCTGCCGGCCGATGAAATCGTCCGTCGAGGGATATCACACGCTCCCGAGGGGCGGCGGGTGTTTGCCACCCTGACCGTGGAAGAAAACCTGGCCCTGGGGGCCTACACCCACAAAAAGGAAAAGGAGCGCGTCCAGAAGACCAGGCAACGCGTTTTACAGCTCTTCCCTATCCTGGTGAAGCGGCGAAAGCAGCTGGCCGGAACCCTCTCGGGGGGAGAACAGCAGATGCTGGCCATGGGGCGGGCCCTGATGAGCGAGCCCCGGCTGCTCCTCCTGGACGAGCCCTCGCTGGGACTGTCGCCCATGTACGTTAAGCTGATTTTCAGCATTATCCGGGAAATCAATTCACAGGGCGTGGCCGTTTTGCTGGTGGAGCAAAATGCCCGCAAGGCCCTGGCGGTAGCGAACCGTGGATACGTTCTGGAGACAGGCGCAATGATGACGAGCGGCCCGGCCGCGGACTTGAGACAGGACCAAAAGGTCCAGGAAGCCTATCTCGGCGGTGCGGCTGTAAAAAAGCGGGCATAAACCAGGCTTTTCAGTCCTGCGGCTGCATGCACAACATGGAGTGACTTATGAAAAGTAGACGCATTACCCAACACCCGATTTTGGAAATACCGGCAAGAAAAACGGTGGCTTTTTCCTGGAACGGCGAAATGTTGGAGGGTTTCGGTGGCGAAATGATTTCATCCGCCCTGATTGCCAACGACATCCATGTCTTCGGACATCACCATAAGGACGGCAGCGCCCAGGGAATCTTCTGCGCCAACGGACAGTGTTCCCAGTGCCTGGTGACGGCCGACGGCCTTCCGGTCAAAGCCTGCATGACACCGCTGGCGGACGGCATGCTGCTCGAAAGCGTCGAAGGGTTGCCCCGCCTGCCTCGGGACGATGGCACTCCCGTGCCCCGTCCGATTCCGGTAACCGACGTGGACGTATTGATCATCGGCGGCGGTCCGGCAGGCCTTTCGGCGGCGATCGAACTCGGCAAGCTGGACATCGCGACCCTGATCATCGACGACAAGAACCACCTGGGCGGCAAGCTGGTGTTGCAGACCCACAAGTTTTTCGGATCTGTGGAAGATTCCTACGCAGGTACCCGCGGATTCGAAATCGGTAAAATCCTCAGCCGGCGGGTTGCCGAATTCAGCTGCATACATGTTTGGCTGGAAGCGACGGCCGTGGGCGTGTTTTCCGACGGCCTGGTAGGCATCGTCCAGGGTAAGCGCTACCGTCAGGTACGCCCCAAAAAGCTGCTGGTGGCCACGGGTGCCCGTGAAAAGATGCTCTCCTTCCCCGGGAATACCTTGCCCGGTGTTTACGGTGCCGGGGCTTTCCAGACCCTGGTAAACCGGGATCTGATCAAGGCATCCGAAAGGGTGCTCGTGGTCGGCGGGGGTAATGTCGGCCTCATCGCCGGATACCATGCCATCCAGGCGGGCATCGAGGTCGTGGGCCTGGTGGAAGCCCTGCCCCAGGTGGGCGGCTACAAGGTTCACGCCGACAAGCTCAAACGTCTCGGCGTGCCCATCTACACCGGCCACACGGTGGTCGCCGCCCATGGAAACGACCATGTGGCGTCCGTCACCATCGCCCAACTGGATGACAACTGGAAAACCGTTCCCGACACCCACCGGACCTTCGAGGTGGACACCGTGCTCATCGCCGTAGGCCTGGCGGAAGTGAACGAGTTCTACCACAAGGCCAAAGACTTTGGCATGGACGTGTTTTCCGCCGGCGACGCGCAGCAGATTGCCGAAGCATCGGCTGCCATGTTCACTGGCAGGATAGAAGGCGTCAACATTGCCCGATCCCTGGGATACGCCGTGGATCCGGTACCTGAAGACTGGTACCGCAAAGTGGCCGTCCTGAAATCGAAACCCGGCCAGTTGAAGGAACGGCTCAAACCGGAGCAGGAGGAGGGCGTCTTTCCCGTCATTCACTGTTTCCAGGAGGTTCCCTGCAACCCCTGCACCTCGGTTTGCAAGGCCGGAATCATCCACACGCAGGATGACCGCATCACCGGACTGCCGTATGTGACGGACCGCAGCGCCTGCACCGGGTGCGCCAACTGCGTGGCTGTCTGCCCGGGTCTTGCCATTACCCTGGTCGATTTTCGTAAAGATGCCGAGACGCCGACCGTGACCCTGCCCTACGAAATCTGGCGGGACGAAGTGGCCCTCGGGCAGTTGGTGCCGGTCACCGACGAAGCCGGTGCGATCCTGGGTTATTTCCCGGTCAAAGGGGTGCGGGTAAAGAAGAAATATCCGCGCACCTGCCTGGTCCAGGTCCGAATGGACAAAACCCTGGCCAAACGCGCTGCCGGCATCTGGGTGCAGGAAGCCCAGATCGAGCCGTCCCAAATATATGAAAGGGAACCCCTTCCGGACGACGCCGTCATCTGTCGCTGTGAACGCGTCAGGGCCGGTGAAATCCGGGAAATGATCCGCAACGGCATCCGGGACATCAATCAACTCAAGGCCCTGACCAGGGCGGGTATGGGAGCATGCGGTTCCAAGACATGCCGCCCCATGATCTGGCGCATTTTCCAGGAAGAAGGGATCGACCCGGGAGAAGTCGTGGACCGCACCGATCGACCGCCGTTTGTGGAGGTTCCCATAGGGTATTTTGCCGGCATTCACGGGGAGGAAGATCATGGATGAATTCGATGTGATAATCATTGGAGCTGGATCGGTGGGCGTGCCCACCGCCATGGCCCTGAGTGAAAAGGGTTTCAAATGCCTGGTGCTGGACTGGCGCCCTTCCCAGGGGCAGGGGCAGAACAAACATGCCATCGGCGGTATCCGCGCCACCCATTCGGATCCCGCCAAAATAAAAGTCAGCAAGCGCTCTCTGGAAATTTTCTCCGGGTGGAAAGACACATACGGCGAAGATATCGAGTGGCTTAAGGGGGGCTACACGTTTCCGGTCTACACGGAAGCGGACGCGGACGTCCTGAAGTCGATCCTGCCCATTCAACAATCTTTCGGCCTGAATATCGACTTTGTCGGCCCGGAAGAAATAAGCGCGGTGATTCCCGGCATCAATCCGGAGGGGCTATTAGGGGGCACCCATTCGATGGACGACGGTTCTGCATCGCCGCTGTTGTCCATCAACGCCTTTTACCGGCGGGCCCGATCCCTGGGAAGCGTTTTCAAATTCAGGGAGAAGGTGATGTCCATCATGGTTTCCAGCGACCGGGCCATCGGCGTGGTCACCGAAAATTCTCATTACACGGCGCCGGTGGTCATCGATGCCGCCGGTCCCAGATCCCGGGAGCTTTGCAGCAGTGTGGAGGTCGGCGTACCCGTGTTTGCCGACAGCCACGAGGGCGCCATCACCGAACCGACGCAATCGTTTTTTACGACCATGGTGGTGGACATCAGGCCCGGTCCGGGTTCAAAAAATTACTACTTTTATCAAAACCCCCGCGGACAGGTGGTGTTCTGCATCACGCCCGATCCGCCTATCGTGGGCATGGACATGCGCGAAACATCGCTGTTTCTGCCCCAGGTGTGCTCGCGCATGGTCAAGCTGCTGCCGCGTTTGAAAAACCTGCGCGTCCGCAGGATCTGGCGGGGGTTGTATCCCAACACCCCGGACGGATCCCCTATCGTGGGCTGGAATCCGGATATCGAAGGGCTGTTGCATGTCACGGGCATGTGCGGCCAGGGATTCATGCTGGGGCCCGGAATAGCCGAAGTGGTGGCCAGGCTGGTGGCCGGGCAAAGTAGCGACGACGACCGCAAAATTCTCAACAGCTTCCGGTTGGATCGCACTTTTGCCGGTGAAGAGTCGTTAAAATAAAACCGCAATAACGCAAAGGGGGTGAAGACCATGGAGACAATGAGTTTGAAAACCCGAATTGGATATGGGCGTCCGACGATCCATAACGGTTACGCCGGTCAAACCCTCTATGTCGATCTTTCGGACTCCTCCATCGAAATCAAACCGGTTACCGAAGAGATGAAAAAGATATTCGTGGGGGGCAAGGGCTTCGATCTATGGCTGCTGTGGCAAGCCGTTACGGCGAGCACCCGCTGGAACGCCCGGGACAATGCCGTCTGCATCGCCTCCGGGCCCATGGGGGGAACGCCTAGCTACCCGGGGGCCGGGAAAAGCATCGTCGCGACGCTTTCGCCCCTTACCGGCTCGGTGATGGACTCCAATGTCGGGGGGTACTTCGGACCTTATCTCAAATTCTCCGGATTCGATGCGCTGGAAATCCAGGGCAAGGCCCCCCGGGACACCATCGTTTTCATCGACGGCATTGAAGAGAAAATTGAAATCATCGATGCACCGGGTCTTCCTGAAGACGCCTATGCGCTGTCCCGGCTCCTGACAGGCCATTTCGGCAAAGGCAAACCACGTGACATCTCGGTGGTTTCCACCGGCCCCGGGGCCGCCAACAGCCTTATGGGCTGCCTCAATTTCTCATGGTACGATGCGGCCCGGAGAAGGGCCCGGTACAAACAGGCCGGCCGGGGCGGCATCGGGACGGTCTTTGCCGACAAGGGCATCAAGGCACTGGTCGTCCGCTGGGGCGGCGTTAAACTCGAAACCAATGGCCCCTCCGATCCCGAAGCGTTGAAACGCGTGGCCAGGCTGCACTCCCGGGAAATCTCCGATCTCGACCCCAAGCAGAACGAGATGGCTTCCATCGGCACCACCCACCTGGTGCCCATCATGAACGACTACGATCTGTTACCCACCCACAATTTCAAATTCGGCCGGCACCCGGGTGCCGCTCTCATCGGCAAGGACGCTTACCGCCCGTTATTTGACAAGGGATACGACGGTTGCTGGATGGGGTGCACCGTGGCCTGCGCCCATGGTGTCAGGGACTTTGTCCCGGTAAGCGGCCCTTACCGTGGCAAGCGCGTCTTCGTGGACGGGCCTGAATATGAAACCATCGCCGGGTGCGGGTCCAACATCGGCATTTTCGACCCTTACACCATTTTGGAAATCAATTTCTATTGCGACGCCTACGGCATCGACACCATCTCCTTCGGCACGAGTCTGGCCTTTGCCATGGAGTGCTTTGAAATGGGCCTGATCGGCAAGGATCTCACCCAAATGGACCTCTCCTTCGGCAATCGGGTCAGCGCCCTGGAAGCCCTGCATCAGATGGCTGAAGGCCGGGGCTTCGGCAATATGCTGGGCCAGGGGATCCGGCGCATGAAAGCGATTTTTCATGAAAAATACGGCGCCGATGCCGTCATCATGCAGGATATCGGTATGGAGTGCAAGGGACTCGAGTTTTCCGAATACATGACCAAAGAGTCCCTGGCCCAGCAGGGCGGGTATGGCCTGGCCCTCAAGGGCCCCCAGCACGATGAAGCCTGGTTGATTTTCCTGGACATGGTGCACAACTTCATGCCCTCCTTCGAACAAAAGGCCGAGGCCCTGCACTGGTTTCCCATGTTCAGAACCTGGTTCGGCCTCTGCGGGTTGTGCAAACTGCCCTGGAACGACATCGTCCCCGAAGACAACAAGGACCAGATGGAACCGGCCAAGGTCGTGAAACACGTGGGCTGGTATGCCGAATTTTTTGCGGCGGTGACCGGCAGACAGGTCAAACCGGACGACCTCATCACCATGAGCGAAGCGGTATACAACTTCCAGCGAATCTTCAACCTGAAGATGGGTTTTGGCCGGCGGGAGCATGACAGCATCCCCTACCGTTCCGTGGGCCCTGTCACGGACGAAGAATATCAATCCCGCCGGGAACGCTATGATCGGCAGCTTGAAGAAAAGGCCGGTGTTGACATTCAAGGCAAATCCACCGCCGAAAAAGTGGCCCTTTTGCGCCGGTACCGCGAGGATCAATACGAAAAGCTGAAGGACGCGGTTTATCAACGCCGGGGATGGACCCCAGACGGCGTACCCACCCTCGAAACCGCCAAACGTCTCCACATTGATTTTCCGGACGTGATGGCGCTTCTCGAAAGCCATCAACGCTGAAAGGAGGATGACCCATGGATATAAAAATAGATAAAATTCTTTATGCGACGGATCTCTCTAAAAATTCCGCTTATGCGTTTCGTTATGCCGTCGATTGTGCGGAAAAAAACCACGCCAAAATAATCATTCTGCATGTTCGTGAAGACTTTTCCGCCACAACCAAAATGCTGATGACTTCTTATCTGAACGAAGAGCAGATCAAAAAACTGCATGCCGAAAGCGAGGATTACACCCACGAACGGATCAAAAAAAGGCTGAAGGTTCTCTGCGAAAAAGAGCTGAAATCCGAGATCGAACTCACGGATATGATCGAAGGAATTAAGGTAAAGGAAGGATTCCCGGCAGAAATCATCCTTCAAAGCGCCGATGAACTCGATGTCGACCTGATCATCATGGGAACCAACAGCAAAGGCTTCATTGAAAATACCTTTCTGGGTAGCACGGCCAAAAGAGTTCTGCGCCGCACCCATAAACCTATCTTCATCGTGCCCATACCCAGGGGGGAGATCGATATCTCAGTACCTGAATAAGCCATCGGGAGGAAACATGAAAATTCTGGTTGGATATGACGGCTCGAGAATGGCCGAAGACGCGTTGAAGCTGGCAATCAAAAGGGCCCTGGTCCTGGATGCCCGGGTATTGGTGGCGACCACCATGCCCAAGGCCGACAACAGCCAGTTGGATGAGGTGAACGAAGCCGAGGGCAGTTTGGCCTATGCCAAATCGCTGGTCGAAAAAAGGGGAGTCCCCTGCGAGACACATCTTCTGATTCGTGGTCTTTCCCCGGGTGAAGACCTCGTCCTCTTTGCCCGGGAAAACCAGGTCGACGAAATCATTGTCGGCATCAGAAGACGTTCAAAGGTAGGCAAAATAATCATGGGATCGACAGCGCAGTATGTGATCCTCAAGGCACCCTGCCCGGTGGTGACGCTGAAATAGCCCTGCCAGGCCGCTCTGCTTTATTTTTGCCGGACCGGAACAGCGAGGGCATCTCCTGGCCGCCTGCTGCGTTGGTAAACGAGCGAATCAAACAGACCAATTCCTGACAATGCAGATTCCCCTCGAGCTCGCTGCGGGGAATCTGCATTCCATTGACACCCATGGCGCTGCCGCCCCTACCTTTAGCGGACTATCTAAGTTTTGCGAAATCCCACTTCGCTATTTTTCTAAACACGCGCGCTTTCCGGCGCGTCATACCGAAGCATTGCCGATCTAACAGTTCAATATCATTGGAATTAATCAATTACAATGATGGTGGCATATTTAATGCTACATTGGGAAGACAGCGGGCTCGATTGCGGTTGTTTATTATCATAAACCCTATGGAGGATTGATATTATGGATGCCTTACTCATTATGATTGTTGCGTTTGCCGGCTATATCCTAATGTACCACTTGTATGGCAGGTATATTGGCAAGCATATTTTTGCTTTGTCGAAGGATGCCACAGCCCCGGCAAAGGAGTTTGAAGACGGTGAGGACTATGTGCCCACCAAGAAGGAGGTCATCTTTGGACACCACTTCACCTCCATTGCCGGCACCGGCCCCATCGTCGGTCCGGCCATCGCCATTATCTGGGGGTGGGTCCCGGCACTGTTGTGGGTATTTATCGGCAGCATTGTCATGGGAGCGGTGCATGATTTCGGCGCTTTGATCATTTCCATGCGCAACCAGGGCAAATCGATTTCCGACTATACGGCCAAATATGTAAACAGCCGCACGCGTTTTCTGTTCTTTCTGATCGTGTTCCTGGAACTGTGGATCGTGATCGCCGTCTTCGGGCTGGTCATTGCCATCATCTTTGCCATGTACCCGCAGTCCGTGCTGGCGGTTTGGGTGGAAGTTCCCATCGCTGTCACCCTGGGTTACCTCATCTACAAAAAAGGTAAAAATATCATGGCCTGGTCCATCTACGCTGTTATCGCCATGTATCTTTGCGTCTTTCTGGGGCCCTACCTGCCCTTTAAAATGCCGGCCATAGCGGGTATCCCGGCTACGGGCATCTGGACCATCATCCTTCTGGCCTATGGTTTCATCGCCTCTGTTCTGCCGGTCACAACCCTGTTGCAGCCCAGGGATTTTATCAATTCCCACCAGCTGGTCATCGCCATGGCCCTTTTGGTGCTAGGCGTCCTGGTCGCCGCCTTTGGCGGTGATCTGGAACTGGTTGCCCCTGCTGTTCAGAGCACTCCGGCCAAAGCGCCCCCCATGTGGCCTTTTCTTTTCATCACCATCGCCTGTGGGGCTATTTCCGGATTCCACTCCCTGGTGTCGTCGGGTACCTCATCCAAACAGGTGCGCGGCGAAGAGGATTCCCTTTTCGTGGGCTACGGTTCCATGCTGATGGAAGGGGCTCTGGCCACGCTGGTGATCATCGCCGTGGCCGCCGGCATCGGGCTGGGCTACACCACCAAATCCGGCGAGGTGCTGGCCGGTACGGCCGCCTGGACCGCCCACTATTCTTCCTGGGCGGCCGCCGCCGGGCTGGGCTCCAAAATCAGCGCTTTTGTGGACGGATCGGCTAACATGATCATGGCCATCGGTATCTCGAAAAAGTTCACACTGGCCATCATGGCGGTCTTTGTCGCCTCTTTTGCCGGAACCACGCTGGATACCGCCACGAGGATTCAGCGCTATGTCATCGGTGAACTCGGGCATTCCATCAATATCGACGGTCTGGCAAACAAATGGGTTGCCACGGGGATCGCCGTGGGAACCGCCCTTATCCTGGCCTTTGCCACGGGTGCCAGCGGTAATGGAGCGCTGAAACTCTGGCCGCTTTTCGGTGCCGTCAACCAGACCCTTGCGGCCCTTGCCCTGATCATCATTACCCTCTATCTCAAGGAAAAAGGCGGCCTCAAATGGCTGGTTGCAGGCATTCCGGCCGTTTTCATGTCGGTAATGACCATCTGGGCGGTCATCATGAACCAGGCCACGTTCGGCACCGCCCACAATCTGTTGCTGCAGACCATCAACATCATCATTCTAGTCATAGCGGTGCTGATCGTCATCGAGGGGGTCGTGAAATTTTTCAAAACAGACGTCCCATCGGGGCAAGCTGTCCCGGAGGCACAGTAACCTTAATCATCATGCTTTATCGGCGTGGCGGCCCGGGCATTAATATCGGCTCACCGACCCTCCTTCCAAATGCCCGAGGCTCAGCCACGCCGATATTTTCACCTTAATTGAGCGTTTCAATGAAACGGTTCGGGAAATACACCATGGAGCGACAACTTAAAAAGATCTATTTGGCGATACTGCTGCCCGCGGCAACGGGATTTGTGCTCGTGTACGCCGCAAAAATGCTGGATATCTATCAATTGCCGGTGGCCCGGGCCCATGCGCTGATGCCGCCTGTGTTATTCATACTGTCGGCAGCCTTTGCAGTGGCGGCGCCGACGTTTTACCGTGCGTATTTCGCTCACAAACATCGCCACCGCTCGGCCGTTAGGGAGGAGGAACTGGTCAGGATGGAAGGCCGCAGCATTGCCATGGTCATGGTGGCCCCATACCTGGCCCTTTTGGCCTACGGGTTGAACCTGCCGCGGTTCCACTTTTGCGGAACAGTGATTATGGGTCTTTATGCGGTTTACTACTTCTATCCGTCCAAAAAAAGACTGAGATTCCAGAAAAGATTGTACCGGGTTAAACCCTGAGATTGTATACATGGAAATTCCAGGCATTCGCACTATCCAGGACAAAATTGCGGCGGTTTTCAAGGCGGCGGATGGGGTCATGCGCGGCAAGGCCGTCAGTGTCATGGAATACGAAACCGAGGAACTGGCGCATATCTTCTCACTGCTGGTCCTGGGAATGTTCGTGGGCATTCCCTCACCGCCGATTCACATTACCATGGAGTTGCTTCCCGATATGGAAGACGCATTCGGCCGTATGATCGAAAAGGTCTCCACAGCCCATGACCCTCTCGGAGACCTCTTTTCGGTACTGGAGATCGACTAGCCATGCAGCCTGAACTTCATTTTTTTATCGGCAAGGGCGGTGTCGGCAAATCCACGGTTTCCGCGACCACGGCTATGCATCTTTCATCACTGTCACAAAAGGTCCTGCTGGTGTCCATGGACCCGGCCCACAACCAGCGTGATCTTTTTGAAGGCGCCTTTTCGGAAACTCCCCGGCCGGTCAACACCTTTCTCAGGGTCAAGGAGGTGGACACGGATTTTTGGATCCAAAACTACCTGAAGGAAACCAGAAAGGCCCTCAAGACCACCTACAGTTACGAGAGTGCCTTCAACCTGGACGCATGTTTCAACGTGCTGCAGTTTTCGCCCGGATTGGAAGAATATGCGCTCCTGTTGGCCTTCGAATCCATCATAGCATCCTCACAGGGAACCGCCCACATTGTCTTCGACATGGCGCCGACCGCCCTTTCCCTGCGTTTTCTGGCCCTGCCGGCGGTCACCTTGATCTGGCTGGAAGAACTGATGAAGCTGCGCAATAAAATCATCGCCAAAAAGGAAATCATCACCAAAATCAAATTCGGGAAAAAGCAGATTGAAACCGACAAGATCCGATCCCGGTTAGACAGCCTGATAGAAAGACACCAGCGTCTCTGCCACATATTTCAGTCAGTGAAAACACGCATCAATCTGGTAGTGAACGATGACCGCATGTCATTTGCGGAAGCATTGCGGATCAAGGAAAAGCTGCAGGAAATAAACCTGCGTATTCATACGGTCGTGGTCAACAAAATTATGCATGGAAGCATTCCTGAGACCATCGCCGAAACCTTCAATGAGCAGCACATCACCCTTTTTCCGCTGGCAAAAGATTGTCTGATGGGGTATACTGCTATTGTAAATTACGTCATTGCCAACCCTGCATCCTTTCAGGGGAATGCGTGATCAACTCACAAGGGGGATAAATCAATGAAAATAGCCATTTCATCTACAGGCCCCTCTCTGGACGACCTGATCGATGCGCGCTTTGGGAGGTGCGCCTACTTCATTATCATCGATCCTGCCACCATGGAATACGAGGCGTTCCCCAACCAAAACGTGTCTTCCACCAGCGGAGCCGGCATCTCGTCGGCCCAGTTTGTGGTCGACAAAGGCGTCGGACTGGTCCTGACAGGAAATCTGGGCCCCAAGGCAGCCAACGTATTTGACACCAGCGGCATCCGGGTCCTCACCGGCACAGGTGGCACGGTGGGAGACGCCGCCAGGCAATATGCTGAAGGCGAAAACCTTACCCAGCAGGCAACGCCAAGCCGCCCCCCGGCAGCTGCGGGCACTGGAGTCCCTCAACCGGGATCGGGTATGGGGGCTGGCAGAGGCTTGGGCGGTGGCAGCGGTATGGGACGCGGGTGCCGTAAAACCGGCGGCGGCGGACGCGGTATGGGCGGCGGACGCGGTATGGGCGGCGGACGCGGTATGGGCGGCGGACGCGGTATGGGTGGCGGACGCGGTATGGGTGGCGGACGCGGTATGGGTGGCGACGGTACGGGACGTGGCAGATAATAGCCTGCCGTCACATTGCATGACACCCCGTATCGACAGGAAGGTCGTATGAATATCGGCCTGATTCGCTGCGGAAAAAATGAGACGTCGTGCCCGTTGACCGGTTGTCTTATAAAGCCTCCGGGCGACCAAAGAAGGCTTTGCAGAATATGATAGCGCAAGCATCATGGGGGTGTTTACCTGCCGGAAGGGCATAAGGCAGAGTCGGTATAAAGTTCTACCTGAGTTGAGCGTTTCAAATTGTAAGAATAATCAAAATGAAACTATTTTTAATGAATTAAACCTCAATTTAGGTTCTGTTTCATATCTTGCAATTTTGGGGCATAATGAACGATAACCTGGACCGCTTTGTCGAACAGTTGCAGGAAGAAATATACGAGGTAGAAACCAAGCTGTTAAAGGAGGGAACATGCCTCTCTTTCGTACTTCAACGACCTTCGGGCCGGTGCCGTCGCGACGCCTGGGAATGAGCATGGGCATCAACAACATCCCTTCCAAGGTGTGCACCTACGCCTGCATTTACTGCCAGGTGGGACGCACGACGCTGATGACCAAAAACCGCCGCGAGTTCTACCGGCCGGACGTAATTTATCAGGCGGCCCACAAGCAGTTGGACAAAACCTTCGAATCGGGCGTGCGGACAGACTATCTTACCTTCGTGCCCGACGGCGAACCCACGCTGGACATCAACCTGGGCAAAACCATCGACCTGTTGCGGCCGCTGGGTATTCCCATCGCGGTAATTACCAACAGTTCACTCATCTGGCGCATGGATGTGAGGGAGGAGCTTGCCAAGGCCGACTGGGTATCGGTCAAAATCGATGCCGTCGATAGCAGTGTCTGGCGCAAAATCAACAGGCCCCAGGCCTTTCTGCAGTCCTCTCAAATTCAAGACGGATTGGTTGAATTCGCCAGGCATTTCTCAGGCCGTCTGGTGACGGAAACCATGCTGGTCGGAAATCTGAATGAAAATGACGACCAACTGAAAGATATTGCCGCCTTTATTGAAGTGCTCGGGCCCCGCAAGGCCTATTTAAGCGTCCCCATCAGGCCGCCGGTTGAGGGGTGGGTGAAAAAACCGGATGAAAACAGACTGAACAGGGCCTACCAGATTTTTTCCGAAAAGCTGGCCGGCGTGGAGTATCTGATCGGCTACGAGGGTAATGCCTTTGCCTACACCGGCAATGCCCGGAAAGACATATTGAACATCACCGCCGTGCATCCCATGCGCCGGTCGGCCGTGGAAAGGCTGTTGTCGAAAACCGGTGAACCGTGGACGCTGGTCGATCGGCTCATCGCCTCGGGGAATCTCAAGGAATCGATGTATGAAGGCCACACCTATTATTTGCGAACATTTGGGCCGTCCTGAATGACGCATCTCAACCTGACTATTTTAGTGGACAACCACGCCGAGGCGGGTCTGGCAAGCGAACACGGCCTGTCCATGTGGATCGAACCGGAGGGCGACAAGCCTATCCTTTTCGATACCGGCGCCGGGAAGCTGTTCGTCGACAACGCCAAAAAACGCGGCATCGACGTGTATACCGCCGACCGGCTTGTCTTGAGCCATGGGCATTACGATCATACCGGCGGTGTTGGTTCTTTTCTGCGGCACAACCGCCACAGCCGTATCTACTGCCACCCGGGTGCCGTTGTCCCCCGCTACGCCGTCAGAGGCGGTATGGGCAATCCCATCCACATGCCCCACGAATCCATTGCCGCCATCGACAAATTGCCGGAAACCCGGCTGCACTGGGTCCAGGAGCCGCTGATCCTGTCAGACGATATCGGGCTGACCGGTCACATTCCGCGCAAAACAGATTTCGAAACCCCGGGTGGACCCTTTTTTTACGATCCCGCCGGAAGGCGTCCGGATCCCATCGACGATGACATGGCCCTCTGGGTGCACACACCAAGGGGTTTGGTCGTGGTTGTAGGCTGCTGCCATGCCGGTGTGGTGAACACCCTCGATTACATCCGGTACCTGAACGACGGCATGCACGTGCACGCCCTGGTCGGCGGGTTTCACCTCATGGGTGCCGGCTCCTTGCGACTGGAGCGCACCATGGATGCGTTAAAGACTTTTGATATCGATCTCCTCGTTCCCTGCCACTGCACCGGCGACGACACCGTCAAACTGCTCTCAGACACCTTCGGGGACCGGGTCTCCCCCGGCTTCGCCGGCAAGGTGCTCCAGATCTAACCC
>JAJDNW010000101.1 GCA_022340465.1 Deltaproteobacteria bacterium
CAGTGACACTTCTCCATCTGCCCCCGGCGCTGCGATCAATGCATCGATGGAGCTTGTATCTCCATCCTCGATATCATTGACGGTGGAAACGGTTATCACGTGGACATTCGCCACACAGGTGATGCCATCTTCTGTATGATACTCCGTATCGCACGCCCACTCGCAGTCTGCGGGAGTGCTCCAGGAGCTGCCATCCCATGTAATTTCAACCAGAGATTCCACCTGATGCCCGTTTGCGGGCGGAACGATGTCAGCGCAGTCCACCATCTGCGTACCGCTGGTCGCAGTTTCACTGTCCGATTCCGTCTGCGTCCCCGTCGCCGTGTCCACGGTTTCCGTATCGAACGTGTCCGTCCCCGTATCCGCGGTTCCAGTTTCGGTTCCAGTATCGGTCGTCGCCGTGTCCACGGTTTCCGTATCGAACGTATCCGTCTCCGAATCCACGGTTCCAGTATCGGTCGTCGCCGTGTCCACGGTTTCCGTATCGAACGTATCCGTCTCCGAATCCACGGTTCCAGTGTCGGCGGTCGCTGTGTCCACGGTTTCCGTATCGAACGTGTCCGTCTCCGAATCCAGGGTTCCGCTACCCGTTGCCGCGGTATCTGTTGTTCCGGTATCTGTTGTTCCGGTGTCCGTTGTCAACGTATCAAACGAGTCCGTCCCCGAAGGCACGGTTCCGGTATCATCTGTCCCGGTATCTGTTGTTCCGGTATCCGCTGTTGAATCCACCTGAAACCGTTCCACCTCCAGATAGCCGCAGCCAGCGACAATCACCAATATGACCACTGGCAAAAATGTACGGCTGAATCTGAACAACGTCGGGAGAAGAATCATCACAATCAGCTCCGCATTTGAAATGCCCCAGCTACCCAATCCGGAATCTTTTCATAGATATCGCCGTATATGGAATATTCTTAAGATTGCTACATAGGTTAGTCTTTAAGCCGAAATCACCGCCATTCTGAGCAATTCGTCATTCCCAACTTGATTGGGAATCCAGACTGCAAGCTACTGGATGCCCGAATTCTCGGGCATGACGGCTGCTTCTTAACCGGAAAAATTCGGGTAATTGCTATATTTCAGGCTAAAGATCTTACCTATGAAGATTGCTATGCATACGATTCCAATGTTCTCCGCAAACGGACTTTCCACGAAATTCAGTTAGATGAAAATAACAGGGCAAACAGGGAATGGTTTTCGGATGGCGAACCGAGTGTCATACATCCGCAGCCGCCCGAAGCACTGGTGTCTTCGGTATTATCAGATGAATCGTCCGTATCGGCATCCGCATCGGAGTCCGTATCGCTGTCTGTGTCACCGTCCGCATCACTGTCCGTGTCGCTGTCCCCGTCACTGTCGGTATCCGTATCGCTATCGGTGTCACTGTCGGTATCCGAATCCGAACCGGCATCGCTGTCTGAATCGGTATCGCTGTCCGAATCACTGTCGCTGTCCCCGTCCCCACCTGTGTCCGTGTCCGTATCCGGCTCTTCCTGTACCACGGGAACAAACTGGGCCAGGGCATATGCGAGAGCCCCCTGCCAGTTGATGGCAATCTCGTTGGTTTCGTAGCTTTCCTCCTCATCCAGCCAATCGTCGTCCGACTGTCCGCCGCCCACCACATATCCCGGATAGGTGTGTCCACTGGCGCCGGACCGCCGACAATGGGGATGCTGGGGTGGATTGAGCCCCACGCCGGTGACATACGAACGATTGTACTGATTACGGCCGAACAGGTTGGCGATTTGCTGCATGCAGGCATCCAGATAGGTTTCAGTGGCAGTCTGTTCATAGGCTCTGCGCAATACCATACATCCACGGGCCACCAATCCATTACTGCCCCAGAAATAATCGCCAGTACCGTATCCGCGGCCGAACCCTTCAGCGCCCTCAAATGTTTCGGTCACAATTTTGTCCGCCGATGCGAGAACCGCGTCTTCCAGTGTGCGAACCAGCGCATCATCCCTGCCCTCCCGATGGGATGCCAGATAGGTGAAGATTCCGTGATTTTTCTGGTCGGGCCAGTCCCACACATGAGCCACCATATCCGGTGGACTACCCGCACGACCGGCAGGCTGGTTGGTTACCCGGGACTCGAAATCGGCAAGTGCATCGGCATCTCCGGTCGTTTCCCACATTTCCGCAGCGGCCCAGATTCTATCGTCCCAGTCATCGGTGCTGTATTGCTGATTGTCATAGTCTGACAAATCCGCACGCACATCTTCGGGATGGGCCACCAGATAATCGTAGGAAAGTTGCGCCGCTTTCAGCAACCGGTCGGCATACGTTTCATCGTACGGCTGGTAAATTCTGGTAGCCTGCGCCATCACTGCAGTGAAATCAGCGGTGGCCGCAGACCCCCATGGCGAAATATAGCGGTCCAGGTCATCGTCTGCGGGCATGACAAAATCCGCAAAGTCAATGGGGGTTAATTTATGCGACACGCGGCCATCCTCAAACTGCATTTTCAGCATCCAGTCCAGATTGTATTTCACTTCATCGAGATAGTCGGGAATCGAACCGCCGGTTTCCGGGATAAATGGCAGGGTGATGCTCTCCAGCTGTTCGCGCCTTTCCTCCCAGGCCCGCAGCATGGGACCCAGCGCGCAGCCGGAATTCACCACATACCGGCCGTAGTCTCCCGCATCATACCAGCCGCCGGTCGCATCGCGGATGGTGCCCGTCAAATCCGGATCCGCAAAATCCATGAGCCCGTCATTGAGGTGCCCGGCGGCGTGAGCGTACTCCTCGCCGTTCCAGGTGAATCGAATATCAATCCCCGAACGCCACGCGTAAAACCCCAGCATAATGGCCCTGAACGGCGCCACGGCCGCATCCTCACCGATGGGAAACACAATGGACTGTCCCACATCCGGCACGTCCACATAATAGTTACCCGGCTGAGTGACCGCCGAAAAATCCGCCTGTCCCACCTGTCCATCCCCGGTCAGCGTTCCCTGAAACACATCAGCGCCATCTTCTGTCTTCACGCTGAACTCGCCGGATGTCTGTCCCACCACCGAAGCAATCTTGGCCGTGGCAGAGGGATACCCCACGGAGGAAACCCGAATGTCGCTGCTCACGTCCGCCACCGCGGTGACCGCATAGAGAAACAGCCCAAACGCGATGGCATTGCCTGAGAGAAAATAACGATTCAAAATCATGGTTCAATCCTTCCTGTCCCCATCTTAGTACAGCGCCCCGTAAGTTGGGGACCAGATCACGCAGGGCCAACCGCTGAGGGCAAGACGCGCCAACGCAGGACTGGCAGCGCCAATTCAAGGAGGCGCAACGCAGCCATCGGTGATTGGAGCAAGTGTGATGGTACCCAACTTATGGGAAGCTGTACATAGCTCATTGGGTGAGTAATTGGGTCAAAAACGGCTCAATGATTCGCAGCAGACGGGATGGCAGACAACCTTTGCAGACACACTCCGGGGACGTATCTGCAACCTGGAGATGGCATCGCTCCATCTCCAATCGGATGCATCGCGAGCTACAGTGAGCAGCCGGTGGCAAAACCATTCCCGATATAATGCGCACCGGAACAATGGACTGATGCGGTTTACTCATTCAGGAAAGCGTTGGGACAAGACTGGCATTTCTTTTGCGCTCAAATCGGTCTGAAGGCGTCGACGTGATGATACCTCAACAATTCGACGCCATTTTTCACCCCCAGAAAGGAAGGAGTCCGTATATGAACTATCGACCATTGCTATTCACTTCGGCCCTCGCGATTGTGTGCATCGTGGGATGCGACGCGAGTACCGACAAACACCGGGTACAGGAAATTCCGACGATTGAAACGCCATTCTCTGTTGAGGCTGCCGTTCATCGGCTGAAATCCGCATATCCCAAAGCCGAGGTGAAGGTAAAACAAAATCGGATTCGCCGAATGTACGGAAGCATGTCCACCGGCAACACACCGAAAGAGGCCGCAGACAAATTTATTCAGAACAGCGCTTCTGCCTTCGGCATTTCAGAAAGCGAACTGGCACTCGACGGAGAGAGCACTTCTTTGGCGGGAACCTCGGGACTGAATGTCCGGCGGCTTTCAGCCACATCAAATCCCGCATCTGCTTCTGCAGAATCAAATGGCGTGGGACTGATGTACGACCCCCGGACCGGGAAACACAAGTTTCGTCTGTATCGCTACGTGCAACATCGAAACGGTGTGCCGGTGTACGGCGCGGGATTGCGCACCCTGGTTCGGGAAGGCGACACCAATGAAGTGGTATGGGCCAACGCGGACGTCAAACCGATGGGTCATTTCGCTGCATCGGCAGACGCCATTGCCCCCGTTGCCGATATGGAAAAATCGCTGCAGGCCCTGGAGTCCGCAGACGCGTCGATTCCGGCGCCAACGGGGTTTGCCCGGGTAAGCCAGCCCACGCCCACGGTTTTCGCAGGGCTTGACGATATTGAAACACCGCGAATGGCCATGACATACACCGCAGAGGCCGCCGATGGCATTGGCGCATGGACGTTTGTTGCCGACGCCGCAACAGGTGACATTCTGCACGTTGAGTCCAATATTCACGGCGATACCAGTCCGGGTGAGGGATCGGATTTTGACATCAGTGGCACCGTCTATGCCAGCGTCAATTCGGGGCTGAACGCCATGGAATGCAGTGGTCAGGAAATTGTACCGCTGCCCTATCTGCATGTCACGGCCAGCAGTACGGAGACAACCGCCGCGGCGGTCACCAATCTGGATGGGCAATATTCGCTGCAGATGCCAGACAGTTCGCCGGCCAGTGTGGTGTCCGAAATAAATGGCGAATATTTTCACGTAGTGGATGACCGGGG
>JAJDNW010000102.1 GCA_022340465.1 Deltaproteobacteria bacterium
TTCAATAGGACTGCTGTCAAGGCAGACGGGCTCATCGGGAGAGCCAAGGGATGGGGTTTCTTCATCCGGAGCTTGCTCCATAGCTGTGTTGGAAGCCGCAAAATTGAAACCGCATTCGTTACAAAACTTACTACCGATTCGGTTGCCGGTGTTGCACTCCGGACAGATAAGTTCAAACTTATGACCACATTCGTTACAAAACCTGGCCCCCTCCTTATTATCCAAATGGCATTCCGGGCATTCCATTTTCACTCTCCTTAAAAATACAGCGAGTTCAATGTCTTTAGGCATACGAATAGTTTCATCTTCGTGCAAACAGACCACCGTTACTATTCATGTTGTGAGAAAAACGAAACGCTTTAATAAGGTAAGAACAGGCCGAAGAGGAAGTTAGATCCGGCTCAAATTTGAAACTCAACTTCAGGGCAGATGTGATTTCGGTGCAATATAAGACAGATACATTATTTGGATTAATGGGTCAAGAAAAGGGTATCTCTTCGGTACAGATACATGGAGACCATCGTGCCTTTTCGGACGAAAAAATAGCTGTTGCCGATGGATGTTATCAACACCAGCGTTTGACATTGCAACATACTGATACCATAACCAACTTCAGCATATCAACACCATGCAAAATTAATCACCCCACCCGTCCTCCTTTATGCCGGTTCCTGGGAAGGCAAGGTCGTCGGTGTATCAGATGGTGACACCATTAAGGTTCTCAAGGACGGCAAGCAGGTCAGGATCCGTCTGGCATCGATCGATTGCCCCGAGAAGGGCCAGCCGTACGGGCAGCAGGCCAAACAGTTTGCATCGGATCTGGTCGCGGGCAAGGTCGTCAAAGTCTGGGAAACCGATACCGACCGGTATGGTCGTATCATCGGGTTCGTGTTTGTCGGTGATAAGAACCTAAACAAGGCTCTCTTGGAAGCCGGTCTCGCGTGGCACTACAAGAAATACAACCGTGATCCTGCACTTGCGAAACTGGAGTATGAGGCAAGGTCCGCCAAACGAGGGCTATGGGTTGAGCCTGATCCGGTCGCGCCGTGGGAGTGGCGGCGGCGGAAGCGGGAATGATGGAAATGACCGCTGTTACCAATATCGTGCCGTTAGAGTGTTGAAGGTCGTTATATAAGCCGATTGGGAAGAGATTGAGGCTCGGCTAATCCCAAAGTATGAGGCGGATTTTGACCTAAAAAGATGGTTACGTGGTTACGAGATGGTTACGAAATAAAAAAGAGGTTTCAGTAAAACCTGTAACCTCTTGATATTATTGGTGGGCCGTGAAGGAATCGAACCTTCAACCTACTGATTAAGAGTCAGGTGCTCTGCCTAGTTGAGCTAACGGCCCACATGAATAAAAATGTCACGTAACAGGTTTAAATGGCGATGTCAAATTGTTTTGCGCCTCGATTTTCGCCGGCGTTCGGATTTCCAGGCCACCTCGTCCCTGCGGCGCTCCTTTTTCGTTCGGTGGCGGGGGAGGGGAGGTTCGGAAAGATCGGGGAAATAGCTGCCCGGGGTTCTCGAACGTTCACTCGTTTTGTCGGGCGTCCCGGTTGCTTCCCTGCCCTGGGCGGCTTTTTTCTCCTTCGGTAGGGCGGGGCCCCGAAAACCGCCTTCCGGGATGTACCGGCTCAGCAACAGGCGTTCGCTCGCACGCATGAACAGGCACCCCAGGTCGTGGGCGATGGATGTGTTTACCGTCAGCAGCACCGGTTTGGGGTCGAACCGGTGGCCGAGTTTGAGCGCCAGGTCTTCTGTCGATGCCAGCACGACATGCCCCCGCCCCATGGGGCCGATCCCCTTTTTCAGCGTGTGGGGATAGGCGCGTCGACGGACGCAGGTGTACAGCAGTGCGGGCGGGTCGGGTTCGTAGCGCCGTTCCGGCAGATGCTCCCTGTCTACAGCGCGGATGCGGTCTTCGAGCACTTCTATGGGCGGGGAAGTGACCGCACACAGAATCTCGTCGATGGCTGCCCGGCGAACAAATCCCCAGCCTTCCTCTTCATTGACGGCTTTCAGGAATTCCTTGATTTTGACGAAACCGTCACCATCCGGCACCAGCCCGAATTCGTCCGGGGTTCTGCCCAGGGCGTATGCCAGCAGCTTGGCCAGTTTTTTAGGATCCCCGTTGCGTTGCATGGTCGTCGATAGTAGCACAACGGCAACCATTAGTGAACCTAAACTCAGATTAGGTGAACCCCAAGGTTGCATAAACAACATGGCAGAGAGTAGATAATGCCTTGTAACAACTTATAAATTCATAAAAACATCGCAGGCCTCTGGATAGAACCACCGGTGCATTCCAAGGATCTTGCCTATTTTGCCATGTTGTTTACCCTTCGGGAAAGCCTGAGAACTTCAGATCCTGCGTTCCTGAGGGTTCGAAGTAAAGAACTACGACGTCACCCTCAGACGCCTTGACTCTGAAGCCCTCAGGCTTTTGCAACGTTGGGGTGAAGGCTCTTGAAATCATGATGGATTTGGCATATAAAATTTCAACCCGGATAAACCGGATGGAATAATGCCTAAGATGAGCGTCCCAAATTTTTTGAACGATTAGAATATACTTATTTTCAATGGATTATAATTCTCTTGATTCCTAAAAAAAAGGATGGAGCCAATGAACAATGAACGATCCGAGAAATTATTTCAACATGCCAAAGAAGTGATCCCCGGCGGCGTGAACAGTCCGGTCAGGGCCTGTAGGAGCGTGGGACGCAACCCGGTGTTCATCGACCGGGCGGAAGGGTGCATGCTTTACGACGCCGATGGGAACGCCTACATCGATTACGTCGGTTCCTGGGGACCTATGATCTTAGGGCATCGCCATCCGGCCGTCGTGAGTGCCGTCAAAGCGACCCTGGGACGGGGGACCAGCTTCGGCGCCCCGACGGACCTGGAGATCGAATTGGCGGAGATGGTTATTGCCGCGGTGCCTTCCATCGACACCGTCCGTTTCGTCAATTCGGGAACGGAAGCCACCATGAGCGCCATCAGGCTGGCCCGGGGCATAACCGGCAGAGACCTGATCGTTAAATTCGACGGCTGCTATCACGGCCACGCGGACACGCTGCTGGTGGAGGCCGGCTCCGGCGTGGCGACCCTCGGCATTCCGGGAAGCCCGGGGGTGCCTGATGCGTTCGCCGCGTATACCATTTCGCTTCCTTTCAATGATCTGGACGCCGTCGAAAAGGTCATGGCAGAAAGAGGGGCGGACGTGGCCTGTATCATCGTCGAACCCGTGGCAGGCAACATGGGCCTCGTTCTGCCGGAAGACGGCTATCTCGCCGGCTTGAGGGCGGCATCGGAAAAGGCCGGCAGCCTTCTCATCTTCGACGAAGTCATCACGGGTTTCCGCGTATCCCTTGGCGGGGCCCAGGCACACTACGGCGTCATGCCGGACCTGACTACCCTGGGAAAAATCATCGGGGGCGGCATGCCGGTGGGGGCCTATGGCGGCAGAAAGGAGCTTATGGACCGGATCGCTCCCGACGGACCGATATACCAGGCCGGGACGCTGTCGGGAAACCCGCTGGCCATGGCGGCCGGGATCGCCACCCTGACGGAGCTGAACAAACCAGGCGTATATGCGGAGTTGGCTCAGAAAACGGAATACCTGACAAAGGGCCTCAAGGAGGCTGCCCGGTCAAGCGGCATACCCGTTGAGATCGACAGCCTTGGTTCCGTTTTCGGCATGTTTTTCAACGATCAGGCTGTCAGAAATATGGCGGATGCCAAAACCAGCGATTTGAACCGTTTCTCCATGTACTACAATGCCATGCTCGAGAACGGGATCTATGTCGCCCCCTCGCAGTTCGAATCCGGTTTCGTTTCCACGGCCCACAAGACGGAACAGCTCGACAAAACCATTAAAACGGCAAAAGCAATATTTGACGGGCTGTGATCGGCGTGGTTTCGTGATCGTTATCCTCGATGTTGCATCCGAAAAGTAGCGCTCACATCCTTATATTCAATGTAATAACAATATATTATAACTTATTTCCCATGTCGCTTGTGCAACCATGAGGTTTTTTTACGACCGACAGCGTGGCGGACAGGAGCGCAGATGCTGAAAAACGGAATACCGGAAGATGTAACATCCATTCACATGATCGCCGTCTGCGGTACGGGCATGGGCGCATTGGCCCTGATGTTGAAGGAGTTGGGATACGCGGTCACCGGTTCGGACCTGAAAGTGTATCCGCCCATGAGTGATTTTTTGAGGGAGAGGGGCATCAGCATCGCCGAAGGGTTCGACGGTGAAAACCTGGCGTACGGACCCGACCTGGTTGTCGTGGGCAACGCCGTGTCGAAGGACAACGCCGAGGTTGTGCGCATGCGTCAAATGGGCCTGCACTTTTGTTCCATGCCTCAGGCGATCAACCGGTTCGTGGCCGCCGGGAAAAAGCAGATTTTGATTACCGGAACCCACGGGAAGACAACCACGGCTTCCATCGTGGCCTGGATTCTGGACTGCGCCGGACTGGACGAAACGTTTTTCATCGGCGGGATTTTAGCCAATTTCAACAGCAACTACCGGTTGGGGCAGGGGGAGCACATCGTCATCGAGGGCGATGAGTACGACACGGCCTTTTTCGACAAGGGGCCGAAGTTCATGCACTACACCCCTGTGGCCGCAGTGCTCGGCAGCGTCGAATTCGATCATGCCGATATCTTCAGAGACGAGGCGCATGTCCTCGATATTTTTTCGGCGTTTGCGGCCGGGCTGAACGGGGACAGCACCCTGTTCGCCTATGACGGCGATGAGAATGTCCGGAAGGTGACGGATGCGGCGGCCTGCAAAGTGACCTCCTACGGCAGTCGCGACGGGTCCCTCTGGCGCATCGGCGATCTTGCGATCAGCCCCCCGTGGTCCGTCTTCGAGGTCCTGAAAGAGGGCGGGACCTACGGGCGGTTCAGGACCCTGCTGCCAGGCAGGCACAATCTTTCGAATCTCCTGGCGGCGATTGCCGTTGCCGATCTGCTCTGCATTCCCAAGGCTGCGGTTCAGGAGGCGCTGGAGACCTTCAAAGGCGTGAAACGGCGCCAGGAGGTGCGGGGCGTGAAGAACGGCGTCGTGGTCATGGATGATTTTGCCCACCACCCGACCGCGGTCAGGGAGACGGTACGGGCCGTGAAGCCTTTTTATCCGGACGGCCGCCTGATCGCCGTGTTCGAGCCCAGGACCAACACCAGTATGCGGGACGTGTTTCAGGACGTCTACCCGCAAAGTTTCGACGGGGCCGATCTGATCTGTATCCGCAAGCCGCCGCTTTTGGAGAAAATACCGCAGGGGGAGCGCTTTTCCTCCCGTAAACTGGTGGCGGATCTCGTGTCGCGGGGAAAGGATGCCCATTTTTTCGAAACCACGGAGGAGATCATCGATTTCTTGAAGAAAGCGGCAAGACCGGGGGATCTCGTTTTGATCATGTCCAACGGGGGGTTCGACAATATCCACGAAAGGCTGCTTGAAGCATTGTAATTCACGGCGCTTCGTTTTAATCAAGTTGGGTTAACGAGTTCCTTGGGTTGATTGCGTTCATTGGGTTAGCGGGCAGTGCACACGCTGTATATCTCTCGCCCACTTCGTTAGGGTTCGGAGCAGAGGCAGACAATGATTGTTAACCGCAGACAGACGCAGACAAACCCATACTTTGGTCTACGGTCTACTGTATACGGCGTGCCTCGTGTCAGGTGTTCGGTGATCAAGTGGTAAGTCGTGAATCGTGAAACGGCTCGAGCCGTGAAAAGTGAAATGTAAGGCGTGAGACGTCTGGGGTCTGACGCCTGACTTCCGTTCCCTCACCTCCAACCTCTGACTTCCGACCTCTTGCAAGCCCCGCATGGTAAAATTATTCTCTGCGTCCTCTGTGGCTCGAGCGCAGCGGGCGTTTCAATTGTTCTTGCTCCCGACTTCAAGCCCTTTACAATTGCCGCAGGGTAAATTTTATACGCACATGGCATTCGAACCAGAATTTTGGGTAAAAAATATACGCCTCTTGATCGGCTTCATGTTGTCAAATCGCCAAAGGAAGGGCCAGCTACTTTAAATTATAAGTAATTTCAATATGATAGAAAAAAATACCGATGCATGGCGCTATGTGGCATGTCGTTTGCTTTTAAATGCTAGCAAGACCAATGAACGTGCAGCAGAAACCCAAATAACTCAAGGAGGAATTCGACATGCGACCATTAAGAAACATCATACTCGCGATTGCAGTGATCGCGGCAGCAGGCATCGGCATCAACGCGTTTGCCCACGGCGGTATGGGCCGGGGCGGCGGCATGATGGGGGATTACGACGGTGGCGGCTGGGGCCATCACGGTCCGGGCTGGCATCAGTGCTACGGTTATGACAATGACAGCGGTGTCCGGTGGAGCGATGAAGATTACCGGAACTTCGAACAGAAGCGCCAGGCTTTTTCCAATGAGACCCGGGAAATAAGGAGCAAACTCCTCGACAAAGAGAGAGAGCTGCATAATGAGCTCGTCAAGGACAACCCGGACGCAGCCAGGGCCGCCCAACTCCAGAAAGAAATTTCTGCATTGCGGTCCGAATTCGATCAAAAACGCGTTGAACACATGGTTAAATTGAGAAAGCAGTACCCGAATATGGGCAGGGGATTTATGGGCGGTGGCCCCATAACGGGCTATGGCACTCCCCGGGGAGGCAGCTACTGCTGGAACTAAACTAACTGCCGGATAAATAGTGTAACATACAAGCGGGCCGGCCCTATGGCCGCCCCGCTCGATTACATCCAAAAAAAATGGCATGACGGCGATCAGGAAAGGTCTATTCTTTCTCTCGCAGAGGGTACAGAGAAAAACCAAAAGATAATCTAACCGCAGACGAACGCAGACAGGCGCAGACAAAAAATATAATCACCTTCGGTGAAAAAAGATCAACAGCGATCGGCGGTCTGCCAGAAATCATTGTTTATCTGCGGTTGAAGAATAAATGAACTTAACCGTGTTCTCTGCGTACTCTAACGATGTGGGCGAGAGATAAGCCGACGTTGGCGGAATATACGAAACACCGGTGTTCCTCCAGGTTGGTCAGTTCCCATTCTCGATCGTATTTAATTCTAGGGAGAGTCGGTGAAACCGGTTCTCCCTTCCTTTTTGCGGAATTGCGGGAAACGTGGTATCTGCAATGGTGATCGGGGAAACCGCATGGGCAGCGGATGGTGGTATAGCAGGTTGTTTCAGGGGCTTTGGAAACATTCATGGACGGTTGCTGCCGTCATTGGAGCCAAGGAGTGATCTCATGGGTAGCTTTTCGGAGTATGACGCGTATGATGCGCTTGGCCTGGCCGAACTGGTTCGCAAGGGGGAGGTGACGCCGGCCGAGCTTTGTGAAACGGCAATCGAGGTCGTCGAACGTGAAAATGCATCCCTCAATGCCGTGGTGACCCCCATGTACGAACAGGGGCGACAGGCTGCCGGCGGATCGCTGCCGGATGGCCCTTTTGCGGGCGTGCCCCTGCTGATCAAGGACCTGGGGTATGCCTATGCCGGCGTACCGCAGTCCAGGGGCTGCCGGGCGATGAAGGATTTCATTCCGGACCACGACGATGAAATGGTCCGGCGATTAAAAAATACGGGCGCGGTTATTCTGGGCAGGACCAACACGCCCGAATTCGGCCTGCTGGCCGTCACCGAACCGGAGCTTTTCGGCGCGTGCCGCAATCCGTGGAACACGGATTACACGCCCGGGGGCTCGAGCGGCGGATCCGCTGCGGCCGTGGCTGCCGGTATGGTGCCCTTTGCGGCCGGCGGTGACGGGGGCGGATCGATCCGCATTCCTGCGGCCTGCTGCGGCCTGTTCGGGTTGAAACCCACCCGCGGGCGCAATCCTTCAGGGCCCGATCACGGGCGGGTGTGGCAGGGTGCGGTTCAGGAGCACGTGATTACCCGTACGGTGCGGGACAGCGCCGCCATGCTGGATCAGACCCAGGGGGCGGACGTCGGCGCACCTTATGAAATCCGGCCGCCCGCGGGCAGTTACCTGGAGGCCCTGGCAGGGGAACCGGGGACATTGAAGATCGCCTTCAATACCCGGTCGCCATTGCAAACCAATGTGCACGCGGATTGCATACGTGCCGTTGAAAGGACCGCCCGCCTGCTCGAAAATATGGGCCATCACGTCGAGGAAGCGGCGCCGGACGTTGACGGTCAGGCATTGGCAAAAAGCTACCTGGCCATGTATTTCGGTGAAGTGGCTGCCGATATCCAGGCACTGTCGGGCATATTGGGCCGCAAGGCCAAACCGGGGGACGTGGAGACATTGACCTGGACCCTCGGGCTCTTGGGGCGAACCTTTTCTTCCGGGGATATGGTCGGCGCCATGCGTCAGTGGGACCTTGCCGCCCGGCGTATGGGCCGGTTTTTCGAGACCTACGATCTCTACCTGACACCTACCACCGCTTATCCCCCGGCAAGGATCGGAGAGCTCAAACCCTCGGCTAGCGAAAACCTGATGATGAAACTGGTCAATACCCTCAATCTGGGGGGGCTGTTGAAAGCCTCAGGCATAGTGGACCAGATGGCAATAAAAAGCCTGGAACGGACGCCTTTTACCCAGGTGGCCAATCTGTGCGGCCTGCCCGCCATGTCCGTGCCCCTCTACTGGAGCGGGGAGGGCCTGCCGTTGGGGTCGCAGTTTATCGCCCGGTTCGGCAATGAAACCCTGCTGTTTAAATTGGCGGCACAGTTGGAAAAAGCCAGACCGTGGTTCGACAAGCGGCCGCCGGCCAAGCGACCCTAAGTTGAGTGTTTTTACATTTTCGGACTATTGGCCGCCTAATATACATTCGCCTTGCGGTTAATGAAAAAGCGAACGGCTGGGGTCGTTAAGCCGATAACCCAATGAACTCAAGTAACTCGAAGAACCCACTAACCCAAGCAGCCCAATAAACCCGCTAACTCAAAATAATCTGTTGACAGCGAGTGGTTATTTCGTTAACCACGATTTTCTTAGTGGATAACGAGATGGAAGCGGGTGATGAAAGAACGAATTCTGGCGGCATTGAGGGAAGAAAAGGGGGTTGTCTCCGGTGAAGTGCTCAGCGGGCGGCTGGGCGTTTCGCGCGTGGCGGTCTGGAAGCACATACAGAAGCTCCGGGATGCCGGTTACGACATACGATCCACGGCCAAGGGCTACCGGCTGCATGCGTCGCCCGACATCCCCTATGCCTGGGAATTTCCCGGCAGGACGCCCGGGGTCAGGTATGTCGAGCGAACATCGTCGACCATGGACCTTGCCAGGGACCTGGCCCGCAAAGGGGCCCCGGGGTTTACCGTGGTGGTGGCCGGGATTCAGGAAAAGGGTCGCGGCCGCCTCGAGCGGGTTTGGCAGTCGCCCGAAGGGGGGCTATATTTCACGATGGTGCTGCGGCCGGATATTCCTCCCTATGCGAGCGCCCGGGTCAACTTTGCGGCATCGCTGACGCTGGCGCAGACCCTGGAGCAGGTGTGCGGTCTGCCCGTCCGGGTAAAATGGCCCAACGACCTGCTGGCGGGCGAAAGGAAGATATCGGGCATGCTTTCCGAAATGGAGGTCGAAGGCGACCTGGTGTCTTTCATCAACATCGGCATCGGCATCAACGTCAACAACGACCCGCCGCCCGATGTGGATTATGCCGCATCGATCCGCCAGCTGACGGGCAGGGACCATTCGAGGGTCGAGATCCTGTCCCGGTTTCTGGACGCCTTTGAAGCATATCTGGATCAAGGCGACTTGAATACCGTCATGACGGCATGGAAACGCCAAACGGCCACCATAGGGAAGAGTGTGACCATAAGAACGACCGGCAGCACCTTCCGGGGGAAGGCCGTGGATGTGGATGAAAACGGTGCCCTGATTCTGGAGACGGACACCGGTGAGCGCCAGACCGTCATTTATGGGGACTGCTTCCATCAAAATGCATGAGATTCCAAGTGATCAGATACGCTGAACGGTCGGGATCTCATTCATTTCGTGTATATTTTATTCGGTCATTTGAAGGGTCGGGGAATTTAACCCCAGGTCCCTCGTCATCCCAGCGAAGGAGGCTGCGTCACAATCCGCTTTGGCAGGGTAAAAACCCTGCGCTGCATGATCGGGTAAACAGATGGATAGAACCAAAGTATGTATAATCAAACGGTTATCAATGCAGGCCAGGGCTTTAGCCCTGAAAACTTTTCCTGGTAGCGCTATTTTGTGAATAATGAAACAGGCTCGAAGGCGGGAATCCAGAAAGCGATCAACGATATGCTCTGGACATCCCCTTCGTGGGGATGATTGAAAAACACACCCCGACGGCTCGGTTAAACGAAATACAACTGAAAGAGGGCAAACCCCAGCGTTGCAGGAAAACACCAACCAGTTGCGCATGACCGCGTACGCATCATTGATGGCGGCCCTGATAGCCGTGGGGGCGTACATCGCCGTTCCCATCGGGCCGGTGCCCATCGTCTTGCAGAACCTGTTGGTCTTCATGGCCGGCCTGCTGCTGGGGGCCAAATGGGGGGGCGCCGCCGTTGCAACCTACCTGCTTGCCGGGATTTGTGGATTGCCGGTGTTCGCCGGCGGAAAAGGGGGCATCGGGCACATCGTCGGTCCCACCGGCGGCTATCTCGTCGGCTTTTTGCCGGCGGTCTGCTGCATCGGTGCCGTTTCAGAGAAGGGCCGGGGCCGGGCCGTGTTCGATGTGGCCGGCATGCTCTTGGGCACGGCAGTGGTTTATTGCCTGGGAGTTGCCTGGCTCAAGCTGGCGACCGGCATGAGCCTGGCAAAAAGCCTGGCCCTTGGCGTGTATCCTTTTCTGATCGGCGACGCCCTCAAGATTGCCGTCGCCGTTCCGCTGGCTAAGAAGCTGCGACAGGTAATCCGATAAAAACGGAAGTTGATCAAGATGAGCGACGACATCGTCATAGAAGTGAGAAACCTCTCGCACCGTTTCCAGAACGGCGTGACCGGGGTGGACGCGGTGAACCTTTGCATCCGCAAGGGGGAGTTTGTCATCGTGGCCGGGCCCAACGGGTCCGGCAAAACCACCCTGCTGCGGCACTTCAACGGCCTGGTCCGGCCCTCGGAAGGCGCGGTGCTGATCAAGGGGGTCCCGGTCGGGGAAGATCTGCTGCGGGCCCGGCGGCTGGTGGGGATGGTTTTTCAAGATGCCGACAGTCAGATCGTGGGAGAAACCGTGAAAGAGGATGTGGCCTTCGGCCCCGAGAACCTGGGCATGGACCCGTCGAGTGTCGATCGTTACACCGAACGCGCCCTGGCAAAGGTAGGGCTGCAGCACCTGGCGGGCGCCTTGCCCCACCTGCTGTCCGGCGGGGAGAAACGCAGGCTGGCCATCGCCGGTATTCTTTCCATGCAGCCGGAGATCATCATTTTCGATGAGCCGTTTTCCAATCTGGACTACCCGGGCATATGCCAGGTGGTAGGACAGATGCGGACGTTGCAGGGCGAGGGGCACGCCGTCGTGGTGAGCAGCCACGATCTGGATCCGGTTATCGGCCTCGCCGACCGGCTGGTGATCATGGGAAAAGGCAAAATCGTCAGGGACAGTCCCCCGGGACTGGGTGCCGGGGAGGCGGTTTCCTTCGGCCTGCGCCCCATCGCGGAGGGTACGGGCTTATGGCAACCGGCATAACCGCATTTCATTTTTGTCCCGGCAACACGCCGGTGCACTCCCTGGACCCGCGCTTCAAGCTCATTCTCATGGCAGCCGGAAGCCTTGCCGTGCTCGATGCGTCCACTGCGGCGCTGGCGTTTCTGAGTGCCGCAGTGCTTCTTGTCAGCCTGATCGCCCGTTTGGACCTGCTGTCCGCCGTCCGTGACCTGCGCTATTTTTTCTTTCTCCTGGCGGTGGTGTTTACAGCCAGGGCAATCTTCACACCCGGGGAGCCCCTGGTTCAGATCTGGGTTCTTAAAATCGGCAGGGCGGGTATTGCCGACGGGGCGGTGGTTTGCTGGCGGTTTCTGGTAGTGGTTGTCATGGGATTGATCCTGATTGCCACGACGAGGGTTGCGGACATCAAGCGCTCGGCTGCCTGGTTTTTCAGGCCCGTTCCGGGGATACCGGAGAGGCGGGTGGCGACCATGCTGGGGCTGCTGGTGCGGTTTATCCCCGTCATCTTTGCCCGGGCAAAGGAGGTGTCGGCCGCCCAGAGCGCACGGTGCATCGGGGCGCGCCGCAACCCGTTCTACCGTCTGAGGGTGTATGCGCTACCCCTTTTACGCGGCGTATTCCGGGATGCCGACAACCTGGCCGTGGCCATGGAAGCCCGCGCCTATGGGGAAACGGGCGACGTCCGGATGGCGAAAGCCCGCGCCGGAGATTGGGCGATTCTGCTCTGCGGGATCTGCCTTTGTGCGTGCATCTTGATTTTGAAATGAATTTATGCGAAAATACGAAAATTATATTGACAGCGGAAAAGAAAGGGATTAGAGATTCAGATTTCATAGGGCCGTTAACTCAGTCGGTAGAGTATCTGCCTTTTAAGCAGAGAGTCGCGCGTTCGAGCCGCGCACGGCCCACCAAAACAGACGCTTCAATTTGCGTCCCCATCGTCTAGCCTGGTCCAGGACACCGGCCTTTCACGCCGGCAACAGGGGTTCGAATCCCCTTGGGGACGCCACCAATAAAAACAGGGACTTGGAATTAATTCCGAGTCCCTGTTTCATTCTGAAGAAGAAATATTCCAACCGTATTTCCAACCTTTGAGGCAATTTTCACATAGAGATATGTATAAAGGATTCTAACGGTGCGGTGGATTATCCATCGGCCTTCCGGCTCCAGCGCATATTTCATGGGGTATCAATTATCCTTGCATAAAACCCCAATCGCAATCATGCTCAAACAACAAGTCTGCTATCCAGATAATCGAAAAGTTGTATGCGGTCATCAGGAAACTCAAAAGCCACGAGAAATAACCCTAAAACTTCTGAAATCTGAATAGAAGGTGTAGGAGGATGAGAGGGGAGGGCGTTGATTATAAAACAAATCCATTGGATTCCATAATATTGAAGAAATTTTCTGCGAATACAGGTGATGTTATAAAATTGAGGAGACTTGATACGCAATCTGTATATAAGAAGGACGGCCTCAAATCTTGGATTACATCATAAATTATAATAAAATTAATAAGATATGTTAAATCATACAATCAACACTAGTTACCTGTCTCCTATATCGGCGTAATCTTCGACCATTCCAGCAATTGTGAGCTAAAAATTTACATTCTAAACCTCTAATGCAATGAGAAATAGAACCTGTCCGCATATTAATTGTTCTCAAAGCACGGGACAAGGGGAAGGCTTATGCCGCCTTGTAGATTACCGCGGCAAGGGATACTATCACCCCCTTCATGGCAATTTATATTGATTTCAGACGCCATGTAGTTTAATGGATAACTTTCTTGAAAACAAAGGCAAACAAAAGAATGGAGATGAAAAAAATGGACAGCCAGACTATAGATAAGATTGTTGACGGACTAAAAGAAAACGGAGCCAAATTGGCTGCCTGCTCCTTTGTGGACAGTGCCGGTATATCTCGGGTTAAGACAATACCCATCAGCAAGCTGGTGAGTGCTGCTAAAAACGGTATCGGCATTTCCTACACGTTTGCCGTTTTCGGAGTCAATGACCACATTACGACGGCACCGGGATTTGACACACCATCGGGTGACATGCGCCTGATCCCTGATTTAAATGCCGCGGTTTCTCTATACGGTGCACCGGGATGGATCTGGGCACCCGTATGGCAGTACGACCAGGAATTGAATATAATGCCAGTGTGCCAGCGGCACTTTGCCCAAAGAATGATTGAGGTAGCATCGAAAAAAGGCATTTCCTTTCAAATGACTTTTGAAGTGGAATTTACGCTCCTGGATGAATCCGATCAACCCGTTGGAATGGGTTTACCAGGCTATGGCATTGTCAAGCTAATTCCAATTGAGACATTTCTGGTCGAGTTGACAGAGGCTCTTGAAAGCCAGGGCATCAGCCCAGCCCAGCTGCATCCGGAATATTCTGCAGGGCAGTACGAAATCTCCGTAGACCCACGTGATCCTCTGGTCGCAGCTGATCAATTGCTGCTGTTGCGCCAGACCATCTGTCGTATAGCACAAAAATACGGTTTCAGGGCCGCTTTTGCACCGGTAGTCATACCGGGAGAGGTGGGGAATGGGACCCATCTCCATTTCAGTGCGTGGTCCGAAGGGAAGAATCTTTTTACAGGCGGAGATGGGCCACAGGAACTGACCACTGAAGGAGAGCATATGGCTGCCGGTGTGCTTGAAAGGCTTTCAGAAATGACGAGCCTTCTGGCAACCAGCGTGCTGAGCTATGAGCGTCTTCAACCGTCCAATTGGGCCGGTGCATACACATGCTGGGGTTGGGAGAACAGGGAAGCAGCCTTGCGTCTATGCAAGGGCACCAAAACCATACGATCGAAAACAGCGAATTTTGAGCTTAAATCCATTGACGGCACGATCAACCCCTACCTGGTTGTGGGCATCCTGATAGCTGCCGCCATGGATGGGCTGGAGCGAAAGGCTATACTGCCGGAGCCGATTCAGGTCAATCCTGCTGATCTGTCCGAAGATGAGCGTAACCAAAAAAGTGTTCAGCAGTTGAGCGCTAACCTTAAGGAAGCCATCGATCAGCTCGAAAAATCGACATTCGTAAAACGTGCTTTGGGCAATTCGCTTTACGAATGCTACTTGGCCGTGAAAAAGTTTGACTGGGAATGCTACGGTTCTATGGAATTTGAAAAGATGGTTGAAGATTTGCGTTGGCGGTATGCATAAAACCCGTTTCAAATATGGGGACAAATGGAGGTGAGGTCCAAGAGAAATGACAGTAAAAGATGAATTGGATTTCAGTGCAGTACCTGTGGTGGATGCCCACTGTCACGGGTTCAACCGCGAGGATATTACTGATGCCGATCCTTCGGGATGGCTGGACCGACTGACTTTGATGGGTATGTGCTTAGGCTCTTCCAACACAGCCGACAAGGGGTTGACTCGCCTGCTTCCTGAAATGACCAACAGTACGCTGCTCACCTCTGCAGCCAAACGATGGCTGGCGAGTTTTTTCAATTGTGAACCCGAGGCCGTTCCCGAAAAACGGCAAGAAACACTTGCAGAGGACTGTTCTGCATATATAAAGCAGCTTCTTTCCGATCAAAATATTGTGGGTCTTTTTGTAGATGACGGGTATCCCCAACCCCGGGTGGCGCCTGAAGATTTTGAGGCGCTCACCGGTGCACCGGTTCATCGTGTTGTGAGAATCGAACCGCTGATTCTGTCGGCGATTCATAATGCAGATAATTTTATTGACTGTGAAAAACGATATGTGGAGTTGCTTGAACAAGCGGCAAAAGACCCCAGAACGATCGCCTTCAAGACCATTATCGCTTACCGAACAGGACTTGATGTGGCAAATCCTTCTCAGGAGCAGGTGAAAAAATATTATACGGAATGGAAAGCCGCGAATTGGCGGGAAGATCGATCGGTATCCAAACCGGTCAGGGACCACCTGCTGCATGTTGCCATGGGAGTGGCCAACGATGTGGGGATACCCTTCCATATACATACCGGGGGGGGGGATCCTGATGTTCTGCTACGTTACGCAAGGCCGTCACTATTGAAGCCCCTACTCGGTCGCTACATGGCGCAGTCCATCGTTCTGATTCACGGTGGATACCCCTGGATGGAGGAAACTGCTTTTCTGGCTTCAATATTCCCCAGGGCTTATGTGGAACTCTCGGTCATGACACCTTGGAGCACCCTCTACATCGACCGAGCGCTTGAGCTGTTTCTTGGATCTGTTCCCGCCAACAAAATATTTCACGGATCGGATGAGGCTTCCGAACCGGAATTGTTCTGGCTCGCAGCCAGGCAAACCAAGGCGGCATTGAAGCGGGTTCTGACACGTGCTGTGGAACTTGATATGCTTTCCATGGAAAACGCAAAAAAAATCGGTACAGGGATTTTATCTCGAAATGCGCTTGAGCTTCACGGATTGTCAGTGTAGAAAGAGGCCGGATTGACGGAACAAAAGGATACTGCCCAAGCAGTCAGAAACTGTATCGACGATATCAGCCTGCGGCTCAATGATTACCTTGACCTGCTGGCAGCGGTTGTTGATATTGACTCCGGTGAAGATCTTCCCGCGGGCATTCTGGCCGTTGAACAAAGAATCGCCGGGGCGCTGAATGGTGAACAAACCAGATTTCTATGGAAAGAAACTGATAATAAGATCAGCCATTTTAAAGCCACCATTCCCGGAGGCCCTGGTCAGGTTGTCTTACTCGGCCATGCTGACACCGTTTTCAAAAAAGGCACCAGCAAGGAACGCCCCTTCAGTATCCAGGGCGCCCGGGCTTTCGGCCCGGGTGTTATTGACATGAAAGGGGGGCTTGTCCTGGCGCTGGCGACTGTCAACTGGTTGATTGAAAACAAGCTTTCCTTTCCGACCATCGAACTCCTGGTTGTTGGTGACGAAGAGACCAGGACCACGCCTCCGCCATTCATCAAAGAATTGGAAAAGGCGTCAGCCTGCTTTGTGTTGGAGTGCGGCCGGCCCGGCGGCGGTTTTGTCGTATCGCGCAAAGGAGGTGTCTGGGCTACGGTTTCCTGTACAGGTTTTCCTGCTCACGCGGGAACAGAGCCTGACAAGGGGAAAAATGCCATTCTGGCATTGTGCAGGGAAGTGCAGAGAATCTCCAGTCTGGATAGTTTGAGTGATGATTTGACAGTAGGCACCGGGACGATAGCCGGTGGTACGGCGGTGAATGTCGTTCCTGAGTACGCAGAAGCACGTATTGATATTCGGTCGGCAGACGACATGGCCATAGCTGACATGATCAGGCGTATTGGAGAATTCGAGGATCATGAAGGCATATCGCTGAATTTGGTTTGTGATCTGAGATGGCCTGCAATGACGCGTGGCAGGAATGAATCACTTATCACTCTATATGAAAAGGTGGCAGAAGATGCAGGTGCTGCCGTCTTTTCTGTATCAACCGGTGGCATGTCCGATGGCAACTGGTTTGCAAACATGGGCATTCCAACACTCGACGGATTGGGGCCCATCGGCGGATTGGACCATGGTCCGGACGAGTATATGGAAATATCTTCATTTGCGGTGAGGGCTGGTTTGCTGGCAGGTATGCTTATGGTTTTGGAGAGCCCTTGATTGCTTTGACGAGTTTCGCTTAAAAGAAATCTTACCAGTTTAAGCTTCATCCTGTTAGCGCTAATTTTTAGTGTTAAACCAAAAAAGGGAAGGAGAGAAAAATGAAGAAGTTATTGGTATTGATCATGGTATTGGGAATGGTTGCTATGGGCACTTCCCCGGCAGCAGCAGAAAGTACGATAAAAATAGGCCATCCCGGTGATTTTAGCGGTCCTTATTCATTTTATGATGCCCCAGTACGCAACGGTGCAGAGTTTGCCATCGAAGAAATCAATAAGGCCGGTGGTGTCCTTGGTAGAAAGCTCGAGCTTGTTGCCAGAGACTGCCGCAACGAACAGGGGTTGGGTGTGCGCCTGGCTGAAGAATTGATTGATGAAGGTGTGGTTTATATCATTGCAACCACCGGTGACCCTGCACTTGCCCAGGGCGCTGTAGCTTGTTCATCTGGGGTTCCCATTTCCACGGGTGACGGAACTGCGCCGACGCTGGTTGGCGACATGGGAGATTGTGCTTTTCAGATCTGCATGTCGGATAACATCCAGGGAGCCTTAGCCGCCGAATATGCCTACAAAAAGGGTTACCGCAAGGCTTTCATGGTTTATTCGACGGAGATTCCCTATACCAATAATCTTCCCGAGTATTTTAAGAAGGCATTTGAAAAGCTTGGTGGTGAAATATTGGGCTA
>JAJDNW010000103.1 GCA_022340465.1 Deltaproteobacteria bacterium
GCTTTGAATATTTTTTGCAAGACATAGAACGAAAAACTGAAACGCTGGCAGTGCCCATCGACGAATGATGTTGCCAACTTAAGCTTTCGTAGAAGAAGGCGGCCGGTTTCATCATTCGTCGATGGGCACGGGGGACTTAGCATTTTTTCTATGTCTTGCAAAAAATATTCAAAGCGCACCGTGGCCTTTTTGCGGAACATAATTCTGACAACCGGTATATGCAATTTTTCTTCTACTGCAAACATAAAAAAACAAGCGGTTGACACGATGTTGGCCCAAACAGCAAGAAAGGAGAGATATCGATATGTTGACAAAAGCGTACATTCCTTACAAAGGGTATTATGCCTCCCCCTTCAGCCGCTGGCAGATGAGCCTTGCCAACGAGAATGCCATTACGCTGGGGGCGCAAACCGCCAGAAAGTGGTTTTTGGCCAGTGAGCTCGATCCCACCGAAGTGGACTACCTGTATTACGGCATTACCATAGCCCAGCATCACATGTTTTACAGCCATACCTGGGCGGCTGCCATGCTTGTGGACAACCAGAAGGCACTGCCGGCACTGATGGTCAATCAGGCGTGCACCACTTCCACTACCTGTATCCATCTTTGTGCGGTGAATGTTGAGGCCGGAACTTATGAAACGGGATATGCGCTGATGTCGGACAGATGCTCCAACGGTGCCCACACCGTATGGGCCAACGCCATGACTCCCGGCGGTGAAGTAGAATCCGAAAATTGGATGATGGACAATTTCAACGGGGACCCCAACGCCGGTTTCAAGATGATTCAGACAGCGGAAAATGTGGCTAAAGAGGCAGGCATTACCCGGGAGGAGTGTGATGCGGTGGCACTGCGGCGCTATGAACAATATCTAGATGCGCTGGCGGATGACCGGGCGTTCCAGAAGCGCTATATGTTTCCGGTGGAATACAAAATTAGCCGCAAGAAAACGGGACTGCTTGAAGCGGACGAAGGGGTTATGCCCTCCACGGCCGAAGGACTGGCCAAGTTGAGACCGGTGGAACCCAACGGTGTGCTAACCTTTGGCGCCCAAACCCATCCGGCAGACGGCAACTGCGGCTTTATTGTAACGACCCGCGATAAAGCCAAGGCCATGAGCAAGGACCCGAGTGTTGAGATACAGATTGTCTCCTATGGATTCGCCAGGGTGGAGCGCGGTTACATGGCAGCGGCTCCGGTACCGGCCGCCGAAATGGCTTTAAAGGAAGCCGGATTGACCGTGAATGACATGAAAGCCGTCAAAACCCACAATCCGTTTGTGGTGAATGACATCAACATGGCGAAGAAGATGGGAATCGATGTGATGCAGATGAACAATTACGGCAGCTCACTGGTTTACGGACATCCCCAGGCGCCGACGGCAGGACGATTGATTGCAGAACTGCTTGAGGAGCTGGTGGTGCTCGGTGGCGGATACGGCCTTTGGGCGGGATGTGCCGCAGGGGATACGGCTGCGGCGATGGTTTTTAAAGTCGGCTGATCCCTACAAAAAACAGACTCTTCGCAGCGTGCTGCGGAGAGTCTGTTTTTATGATCACCCATGATCCGTCACTGGCTACATCATCAGCTTCACCAGGAACAAAGAGAGGGACGGGAAAAGGATCAGCAGGGTGACGTGCAGGAAATCAGCTGCCAGGAACGGCAGAATCCCTTTGAACACCGTCTCCATTTCAATGCCCATTTCCCGCACCACGCCGGCGATGACAAAGGTGTTCATGCCGATGGGCGGCGTGATCATGGCGATCTCCGCCATGCGCACGAAGATGATGCCGAACCAGATGGGGTTGAACCCAAGGTCCACCACCAGGGGAAAGAAAATGGGGATGGTGAGCACCGTCATGGCGGCCACATCCAGAAAACAGCCCAGAAAGAAATAGAGCACCAGCACCATGCACAGAATCGCCATGGGCGGCAGGGGCAGGTTGCCGATGAATTCGGAAAGCACATAGGGGATTGTGGAGGCGGCCACAAAAAAATTAAAGATCAGGGCGCCGATCAATATGCCGTAGATCATTCCCGTGGTCTTGAGCGTATCCATGATGGCGGTTTTAAAGCCGGCCCAGCTGAGACGGCCCCGCAGGGTGCACAGAACAATCGCTCCGAACGCCCCCACCGCACCGGCCTCGGTGGGGGTAAACCACCCGACGATCAGGCCGCTCAACACGAACACGATGAGCACCACGATCTCCCCGCAGCCGCTGAAAGCTTTGATCTTTTCCCTGAAAGAGGCTCTTTGCGCCGGAGGACCCAGTTCAGGCTTCCACCAGCACAGAATGCTGATAACGCCGATGTAAAAAAGCGCCTCGAGAATGCCCGGGATGATGCCGGCGGCAAACAGCCGGCCGATGGAGGTCTCCGTCAGAATGCCGTATATGATCAGCGCCCCGCTGGGCGGAATCAGAACGCCCATGGTACCGCCGGCGGCCACGGCGCCGGTGGCCAGGGCCGGATCGTATTTGAGGCGCTGCATTTCCGGTATGGACACCAGCCCCATGGTGGTTGCCGTGGCGATGCTGGAGGCGGAGACAGCGGCAAAGACCCCGGAACCGGCCACGGCGGCCATGGCCACGCCCCCTTTTTTATGCCCCAGCCACTTGGAGGCCAGGTTGAACAGATCCCGGCCCATGCCGCTCACAAAGACCACCTGGGCCATGAGAATGAAAAGGGGCAGCACCGCCAGGGAGTAATCCGTCACGGTCTGAAACGGCACCACCGCCAGCTTGGTAAACGCGGCCACATCCGAGATCAAGAACCAGAGACCGAAAAACCCCACCAGGGCCATGCCCGCCCCTATGGGTACGCCGAAACCCAGCAGGGCAAACAGCACGACAAAACCGATGATACCGATGAGAACAGAACTCATTTTTTCCTCAGCTTTCCGAATGCTCTGGACAGATCCACCAGATAGGTTAAACAGAAAAGAAACAGGCAGAACAGCCAGATGATCCGGAACGGAAGAAAGGGTATCTCCAGAACGTCCGAAATTTCTCCCAAGCCGTTTTCATAGGCCAGGCGCGCGCCACCCCAGGTGATTAAGGCCCAGATGACAAAACTGAGCAGGGCCGCCCCTGTTTCGGCGACGGCAGCCAGCTTTGCGGGAAAACGGGATACGATCAGGCGTACCACCACGTGGGTCTGATGCAGCGCCGCGTACACCAGCGCAAACCCTACGGGAATCACCATCAAAAGCTCGAACAGTTCATAGCTTCCCGGAATGATAATGTGCAGAAACCGGCCGAAAATGTTGCCCATCAACAGCAGCATGCCGGCTATCAGAAAAACACCTCCGACAAAGACTCCCTTGCGCGTGATTCGCTCGATCAGATCCGCCAACGCTTCCATGCGTCCTCCTCACCCCTGATACCCCGACCCCGGGATATGTTGTTAAAGGGTTCGAGGATACAAGCGAGAGTCAACGCCACCCGCTCCAGGTCTCGCAAACCCGCGAGCCCTGTAATCCTTGAACCCTCCTGCCATGCTGAAAAGCTTATTTCCCGCTGTATTCCTTGATCCGCTGCCGGATCTCCCGGTAGACGGCAGTCCCCGGCAGACCCTTGTCGTCCAACTTCTGCATCTGTTCTAAAATCGTGCTGTCCACCACGGCATACACCTTCTCCAGTTCCGCCGGCGGAAGCTTGATGAACTCCACCTGGTTCTCCTTGGCCAGCTTGATGCCCGTCTCTTCGTTGGCAAAAACCAGCTCCTCAACCTTCAGACCGAACCACTCCACGTTGTCCTCGAATACCTTTTGGATATCCTTGGGCAGCTTGTTCCAGGACTTGAGGCAAAACCCCCAGTGACCGGCCGGCGCGGAGGCAATGTTCAACTCAAGCGCATACTTCACCACCTCGGCAAACCGAAAGGACTTCAAGGTCTCGTAGGGCGCAAAAACTCCGTCAATCGTCGTCTTCTGCAGCGCCGTGTAGCTTTCGCTCATGGGCATCACGATGCCTTCGCCCCCCAGGGCACTGGCCACCTTGGCAAGATCCCCGGAGGCCTTGATGGTCATCCCCTTGAAATCAGACGCTTTTCGAATCGGCCGCTTGGCAAGCTGCAGCTGATACGGCGGAATCGACGCATAGGCCATCACCTTGATGCCCGCGTCCGTAAACTCCTGCTCCAGCTGCGGAAACTTGGCGTTTACCTCGTGATAGACCCTTCGGGCCATTCGCCGGTCGTTGACGCCGTAAAAGACCATGCGCATCGATTTCTCGAAATCAAACCCCTTGGGAGCGTACGCCCCTGAAAAGTCGCCAATGTCCGCCACCCCCTTGGCCAGCTCCAGCGCCGATTCCCGCGGCTTGTAGAGCGCACCCGCCCAGAACGGCTTGATCTTTACCCGGCCGTTGGTCTCCTGCTCGATCCTTTTGATCCAAAGATTCGCCGCCACCGACATCGGGTGCTGCGGCGGCCACAGGCCGCTGTAGGTCAGCTCGATGGTATCCGACGCCTGCGAAGGTCCCGCTGCCAGACCCCATGCCACGATCAACGTCATCGTAACGATCAGCCCCATCCGTTTAAAACCTCTTCTCATGATAACCCTCCTTTTTCTAAATGTTGCGGTTTTCTTTATCCGCCGATATAGACCGTCAGGCCCTCGGCTGCGAATACTCCTTTGACTTCTTGCATATGGCTGTCTTCCGGGGGCACGATGCGGATGCGTTGTCCCGGTTTTTCCAGTCTTTCATATTTGGCTTCTCCCAATCGGTGATAAGGCAGCAGGTGAACATTTACCGCTGTTCCCAATTCACGGGCGATAAATTGGGCCGCCGTTTTCAGCATGTCCGGCGAATCGTTGTATCCCGGAATAACCGGTATCCGCGCCAGCATGGGCAGCTCGAGTTGCCTGCGGATTTTTTTGGCGTTATCCAGGATCAGTTCATTGGAGACGTTGGTAAATGCTCTATGCTTCACCGGATCCATGTGTTTGATGTCATAAAGAACCAGATCAACATACCGCAGGATGTTTTTAAGGGTTTGCCACTTGGCAAAACCGCAGGTCTCAACGGCGGTATGGATGCCGGCGTTTTGGCAGCGTTTGAGAATGTCCGTGGCAAAAGCGGGCTGTGCCACGGGATCCCCGCCGCTCAGGGTGACCCCGCCGCCTGAATTTTGATAGAAAACGGCATCGGCATTCACATCTTCGAAGACTTCAAGCCCGCTCATGGTGCGGCCCATAAGACTTCGGGCCTCGTTAGGGCAGATCGCAGCGCATTCCCCCGTTCCCTTGCAACGGCTGCGATCGGTGACAGATTTTTCAGCGACAATTTGAATGGCGTTTTCAGGACAGACCTCGGTGCACATTCCGCAACCGGTACATTTTTCGGCATTGAAGAAAATCACGGGCTTCAAATCCTGCGATTCCGGATTCTGACACCAGAGACAGCCCAAAGGACAGCCTTTTAGAAACACGGTCGTTCGAATGCCCGGCCCGTCGTGGATGGCATAATGCTGAATATTGAAGACAACGCCGTTGACAGTCTCATTCCGCATCAGGCGATCCCTTCGTGCTCTGTCCGGCCGATAATTTCATTCTGCATGGGTTTGCCGAGTTGAGTGAAATATGCCGAGTATCCGGCGATACGAACAATGAGGTCTTGATGCCTTTCTGGATTTTCCTGAGCGTCCGTCAGCACTTTGCGGTTGACCACATTGAACTGGATGTGCTTGCCGTTTCTGCTGAAGTAGGTTCGAATCAGGAATGACAGCTTGCGCAGATCCTGGTCGGTTTTCAAGGAAGATGGATGAAACTTCATGTTCAGCAGGGAGGCCTGGTAGGGGATCTGGTCTATCTTGGCCGCACTGTTGAGAACGGCGGTGGGGCCGTTCAGGTCCATACCGCGCATGGCGGATACGGTGCCGTCGGCAAGGCATTCACCGTCGCAGCGGCCGTCAGGCGTTGCTCCCGTCAGCGCGCCGCCGGGCCACTGGGCGGAAATGGAAACCCCCGTGGGCTTGTGGGTTCCGCCGAGATAGGTTTTGAATTGAACGGCTGTTTTGGCAAAGAAGTCAAAAACATCCTTGGCAACGGTGTCGGCAGCATCGATGTTGTTGCCGTATTTGGGAGCGGCCAGGAATAATTTTCGCAGCTTTTCGCCTTTCACCCCCGCCCAGTTCGAGTTCAATGCATCCAGCATTTCCTGACCACCGATCTTCTTCTGGTCGAAGACGATTTGTTTGATGGCGGCCAGAGAATCGACGACATTGATCATTCCGACAGGGTTTAGCACGGCGATGTTTTCAAAAGGAAACACGCGGTCCATCAGCGCTTTGCCCATTTCTACGCCGTTGTCCATCAGAGACGACCGCACCGGGTCGGGGAACAGTTCCCGGTACACCTGAAGCTCGATGTTGTTCTTTTCTGCATGCAGTTCCATAAAATAGCGAAGCTGTTTTTTAAAGGCATTCAAAAAATTCTCAAAGGTTTCGAAGGTGTTGAATTCGCCGGTGGTGAGGCCGAGACGAACGCCGGTTCTGGGGTCTACGCCGTTGTTCAATGTGATTTCCAAAATCTTGGGAACGATAAACATACCATAGGCGGCGATACGCGACTTGCCGGCAATGGTGGCGTCGATACACCCGCCCAGCGAAAAATTTCTGGCATCCCGCAGCGCAACCTTTTCGCTGAGCAGATATTCAATGTACGAACGATCGCCGACAAAAGCCGGCATACCGATACCGATTCTGACCACCTCCAGGGCCTTGAGCATCAGTTTCTCCGGTGTGTTCTCATGCACCCGCACAGTGACGGTGTGATGGGGAACCGGGCAGCGCTCGATCGCTTCTAGAATTAAATAGGACAGCGCGTTGGTGGCGTCCTCTCCGGTGGCCGGTTGGACGCCTCCAATGGTCATGTTATGCCATTTGGCCATGCCGGCGTTTTTCTGCCGGGCGGCTTTGCCGGATGTGCGGTTGAGGTGCATGTCTTTGATTCGCAGGCATTGTAAAAGCTCCAGCACGTCTTCGTCGGTAATGATTTTATTTTCCAGGTCTTTTTTATAAAAGTCGATCATGTACTGATCGAATCGCCCCATGGATGCCGTGGGCGAAGGGGTGGTCATCAGGAATATGAACCAGAAGGACTGCAGGGCTTCGTAGAAAGTTCTGGCGGGGTTCGCAGGCACATGAGCGCAGATTTCGGCTATCCGCTTGAGTTCTTTGCGTCTTTCAGGATCGGATGTTGCGGCAGCCGTTTCCCGGGCCAGATCGGCAAATCGCCGGGCGAAGTGAATAATGGATTTATGGGCGATGATAACGGCCTTAAGGTAAGCAATTCTTTCGAGAAAATCGGGGCTCGCGGCGTTTGTCGACTGCAGAGCGGATTCGGCATCTTTTATGACGGAATTGAGGCCCTTTTTGAGCACCTTTTCAAAATCGACCGTCAGAATGTAGAAACCCGGCCCGAGTCCCATGCCGCTTTCGGCATACCCGCCTCCGGGACCGGTTTCTCGGTCCTTCCAGGGTGGAAGGATCATCCCCGACTGCATGAAAGGCCAGAGGCGATCACTGAAGATGCCGCCCATTCGGCTGATGGGGTTGAAGGCCTTCCAGTAGTCATTCATTTTTGCCAACTCCGCCTGCTCTTTTTTGGAAAAGAGATAGCCGGCATCCCTCAGCGAGTCGATCTCCTCCCGGGACCAGAGCCCGGCATAAAAATCAAACTCCAGGCCCATGGGTTTGCTGGCGGCATTTCCCGCTATCAGCTGGTGGTCTTCGATGAAGATGGTGATATTCTGCAAAACATTGGCCAGGGCCTTGGCCCTGCGAAGAATCATCGGCTCTCCGTCTGTCTTGCGAAAAGATTCGGTCATCAGACGGCTCTTTTCGACGCACAGGGGAAACCGGTCCACCTGAATTGTTTTCAATAAGTTTGCGATTCGTTCGGTCATGTCCTTGTCCTCTATTTTTTTGTGAAACAGATCGCCTGAATCGGCTCCCTGCATTATTCAAGTGTCTGGCAGCAGCAGCTTCACCAGCTTCCGCACGTCCGGCATCTTCTCCAGGCCGAGTATGGATTCACAGGCGGCTTTCAGTTTGGCCGGCGGAATCCTGTTTGCGGCATTCCCGGCACAGGAGATGAATTTGGCCGTAATGTCCTCCTGCAAGAGGGGGTGTTGCGGATGCCCATAGGCTTGTTTTATACTTTTGCTGTAACTGCTCCCGGTTTTTGTTAAAATTTCAAGGTGCCCCTGAGTGGCTTCCCGCAGGCCCCAGTCAGGGTTGAGTTCGTATATTACCTTTTGGGCCAGTTTCAGCACATTTTTATCTTTGAGCCGCTCCGGCGTAAAATGCTTCAGTGCCACATCCTGATGATAAAGTGCGGTGGCCACCGTAAACGGAATACTGAACTTGGCATCAATCACCGTCTGGGGGATTTTTTTAGCCGTTTCCGGCTCGCAGAGCATTCGATTGAAGGAACTGACGACCACTCGAATCCGGTCGATATTCGCCGGCTGCAGGGCGTGGCTTTTGGCGATATGCAGCGCTGCTTCGATATAGGTATGCGTGCCTCTGCAAGCTGGCCAGGGCTTGAAACTGATGTTGGCCCCTTCAAAGGTCGTTCCCAACCCGTCAAGCAATTGATTCGCGTCATACCGGCCGTTGGCGTAGAGGCTGAAAAGACCTGCGTTTCCTTCGAAAGGGTGGTCGAATCCCTTCACGCCTCTTTGGGCCAGCCTGGCGGAAAGCACGCCCGCTTTTGCAGCGAAAGCGTCCCGAATGGAGCGAATATCCGAGCGGGGGCTGTACCGCAGCTCGGCACTGCATGTAGCCTGGCAGAGCGTCAAAGAAAACAGGTCGAGCATCTGGATTTCGTTAAGGTTCAGCAGTTTTCCGGCGGCTGCGGCCGCTCCGAAGGAACCGAGAATCGGTGGAATATACCAGCCATATTCTCCGGGATTTACCTTGAGCGCCAAACCCAGACGGCAGACAAGGTCGCATCCCACCGCCAGGGAAGCGATGAACGCTCTTCCGTCTATCGGTCCGGCGGCTTCGGCGATTGCCAAGGCGGCCGGTACGGTTGCGGCGTTGGGGTGAACCAGCGCCAGGTCGTGGGCATCCTCGAAATCGAGCGCATGCGCCATGGCGCCATTGGCGAAAGCCGCCATGGGGGCCGGGACTCTGTTCCGAGAACCTAGAATGGTACTTTCCTTTTTGCCGCCGCTTTCAATGGCGAGTTCGACAAACGGGCGGCATTCCCGGCACAAGCCACCGGCGGCCAGTGTAACCCCCAGGGCATCGAGCAGGCTCATTTTGGCCATGGCCACGGCATTTGCCGGAAGATCCTCATATCGGGTATCGGCCACGTATTGAGCTAAAACGGATGACGCACTCATTTGCTTGGAATGGAACTTTTTATTTTTCATGGTGCATTCACTGGTTTGCGCTTTTTTTTTACGGCGTGTGCGCATGAGAACCCTCATGTGGCAGCACGGTGATATTGGGTGCCGACAGCACGCTCAACATGCCGATGACATTTGCAGCGGCAAAGAGAATCCAGGCTGCCTGATAGTGCCCGTAGGTATCGAAAAAAAATCCTGCCAACGGCTGGCCGGAGATGCTGCCGATCATGGCCAGTCCCTGGGAGACACCGACAATGGACCCCAGTCGCCTTCTACCGAAATATTCCCGCAAAAGCGCCGGTATCATGGGCACCGGACCGCCGTAGCCGATGCTGAACATCACGAGTACCGGCAACAGGAACCATCCGGCCGATTCGTTGAGCAGGGCAAAGCCGAACAGGCTGGCGGCGGTCAAGCCGACACCGGCTGCAGTCACACGCCGCTTGTCCAGCCGGTCGCCAAACCAGCCGAATCCCAGGCGCCCCACGACACTCATGACCGGAATGGCGCCGGCCGCGATTCCGGAAGTGAATCTGGGAATGCCGATGCTGCTCAAGTAGGGCATCACATGCGTCAACACAGCGTGAATGGCAAAAACATGACAGGTAAAGGTTATTTGAAAATGCCAAAACGCCCGTGTTCGAAGCGCCTGTCCAACACTGAATGCCGTTTCAAACGCCCGGGAAGGCTTGATGGGTCCCGCACCGTCTGCTGCCCCATTGAATTTCGGCACGACCCCGTCCGGCAAAAGGCCGTAGCGCTCGGGGCTGTGCCGTACAAAGGCTCCCAGAGATATCAGGATCAGCCAGGTTCCCACGCCAAAAGTGATCATGGCCGTCCGCCAGCCGAACGTGTCGACAAAGATGGTTACGACGGGGACCAGCAGACCGCCGGCTGCGGTGCCGCTCAAGACAATGCCGGTGGCCAGCGACACATTTTTCTGGAACCAGTTGCCGACAACCGTCACCGGTACCACACCGATGCAGGTGCTGTTTCCGATGGCAATGAGGGCAAATGCGCCGTAAAAGGCAGCCAGGGAATCGATTCGACTCAATATCGTGAGGCCGGAGCCGGTGATCAGAGCTCCGATGATGATCAGCTTGCGCGGACCCACTCGGTCCAGCATGATTCCCACGATGGGTGCCAGCAGGCCGATTTCCAATCCGCGAATGGATGCCGCAATCGATACACTGGCATAGCTCCAGCCGAACTCGTCGGCAATGGGTTTGAAAACGGATGTAAATCCGAATGAGATAATACCGGAGACGTATGCCGTAATGAAAAAGAGCGCACTTAAAACCCACCAGCCGTAATAACACTTAAACCGATGCATAGTCCGTTCGTTTGATAATTTCATCCTGAACCGGTTTGTCCAGGCAGACGAAATAGGCACTGTAGCCCGCTACCCGTACAACGAGATTGCGATGCTTTTCAGGATGTATCTGGCTGTCCAAAAGGGTCTCTCTGTCGACAACGTTGAATTGAACATGTTTGCCTCCCTGGCTGAAGTAGGTGCGGATCAGCATGGAAAGCTTTTGAAGATCTTCCTGAGTTTTAAAGGTCGAAGGGTCAAACTTCATGTTCAGCAGCGTTGCTTGGAAAGGACGCTGATCGACGGTCATGGCGCTTCGCAGCACAGCCGTGGGACCTTCCATGTCTCTTCCCTGTGCCGGAGACAGGGAACCGTCGGCAAGGGTTTCACCGGCATATCTTCCGTCCGGGGTCGCACCCGTCATAAAACCCCCCGGCGCATGGGCGGTAATTGAGATGCCGTTAGGTTTGGTGATGCCGCCCCATGACGTCGGAAATGATTGCGCGGTGTCTGCCCAGAACTGAAAAAGCTCGGCCGCAATGGTGTCTACATACATATTGCCATTGCCGTACTTGGGCGCCGCAAGGCACAGTTTGCGGATGCGTTGGTTGTCGGCCCCCTTCCAGTTTTCATCCAGGGCGGTTTTCAATTCCTTCAAAGAGATCTTCCGCTCATCAAAGACCCATTTCTTGATTGCCGTCAGGGCGTCCACCACATTGATCATACCCACCATGTTGAGC
>JAJDNW010000104.1 GCA_022340465.1 Deltaproteobacteria bacterium
TAAGCATATATCCCCTCGAGTAAACCACCACCTTGCGAAAGATGTTGGTTTCGGATTCATCAAGGCCGGATGTAAAAAAATCTTAATTTCTAATTCACCAAATTCTAAACAAATACCAAATTCAAATGCTCAAATATTAAAAACACAAAAGCAGCGTAATTAGCATGTAGTTTTTGGCCTTATGGCTGTTTACGTGTTTGGTGTTGGGTCATTTGAAATTGTTTAGCATTTTGATATTAGATATTCGTATTTCCGGTTTATCCGGGTTAGGTACCAACCGCGTGCAATGCACGCGGTTGGCAGGAACCATCACGTTATTCCGCCGGCTTGGGCAGCAGCGTCAGAACCGCTTGGGCCGTTCGGTCCGACAACATGCCGGTGGCGAGAATGTCGTAATCACCCGGCGGCAGCGGTTTGGCCTGCTTGAAATCCGGCTTGATGAGCGGCGTCCACCCCACCTGAAACAGTGTGTTCAGGGTGGTCATCGCCCCCATTTTGATGCTGAAGTTGCCCTCTGCGTCGGCATTGCCGTTTCCGACACCGGCATTCTCGCCCTCTCCGACGCCCTTGATGGTCAGGCCCTCCGGTACCAGCAATTCCAGAATAACGATTTCATTGGGGTCGAATCCCGTTCCGGAAAAAACGATGGGGTTTTTCAAAAGATCCGGCGTCAGCACCACTTTGTCCGGGGTAATCGTCAACGTCGCCTTGGGGCCCGCTTGCATGGAGGCGCATGCGCCCAGCAGAAATACCACGGCAAGGCCCAGGACCAGGAAATGCAACAATTGAATCCAGCGATTTGTTTTCACAGCATATCCTCCTTTCAGACCGGTTGAGCGGTCATGAATTAAATTTTGTTCAATGAAACCGCGTCAGGCGCCAGTCTCCAGCCAGTCCGCAATCGGATGCAGATCATTCCCATTTGTGCAATGAAACCGCGTCAGGCGCCATTCTCCAGTCCGTAATCGGATGCAGGTCATTGCCCTCGATCCGGTAAAATTTAACATAGCGCGTCATTCTGCGAGACGTCGGGCTGTAGTCACAGGGACCGGTGGCGCCCTTGGTCACATCCATGCCTTTCATTTTCTGGAGCGCCTGGTACATGGCCTCCCCATCCAGCTTTTCATACCCCACGTCCTTTAAGGCAATGCGGACAGCCTCGATGAAATGCATGGCCCAGGAATAGCCTATACTGGCGCCCCCTAACATGTCATCCCACTTCAGGTACTTTTTCACAATCTTGTTCATTTCCTCGTGGCTCGTGGTGTCGGTCCCCCGGGAAAAGCAGGTGGTTACCACAGCGCCCTGGAGCACGTCCGCATGGGCTTTGACACCCACGGCCCGGTCGGGTCCCCAGGGATCGGTAAGAAACTGGATGGTCTTGGTCAACCCCAGGGCGTAGGCATCGCGGATCACGTTGGTCTGGGTGGGATCCACGCCCCCCACGTAAATGTAATTGGCGCCTTTCTGGGCCAACCGGTTGAGCCAGACGTCGTGCTTGAGCGATCCGACGGGGAAAAGTTCGGCCTCGAGCAGGTTGATGCCGATTTTCTGGGCATATTCCTTGCCGCCCCTGAAAGGCTCGCGGCCGTACGGGCTGTCCCAGCTCATGAAGCCGACGGTGGGCGTTCCGCTGTTTCCTTTGGCCTTCCAGTCCTCGAGCATCCAGTCCAGTGCGGCCGCGAAATGATCCTGATAGGGCAGGCTGTAAATAAAGGTCCGGCTCAAGCGGTGTTGAAACTCGCCGTCGCCGGGTGTGTAGTTGGTAATCTTGTCGCGTTCGATCAAGGGATAGATCGCCTTGCCGAGACCGGTGCTGATGGTGTTGGCCAGAAGCAGTTTAGGTTCCCGCCGGTAGCGTTTATAGGCCGAAAGGGCCCGGGCCACGTCATACCGGGTGTCGATGCCGATGTACTTGATCTTGACCCCGTCGATGCCGCCCTGATCGTTGTAGTACTTGAAGGTGGCCTCGCACATCTGGGATGCCGGTCCCGCAAGTCCGGCGATGGCGCCGGTCATGTCGGTGAGGTCCAGAAAGACGACTTCCTTGTCTTTGGCCATGGCCGGGCTCACCCCGCCAAGGGCGGTGAAGATGAAGGCCGCCAACATCAAAATGAATACCGATTTCTTTCTCATTTTCGTCCCTCCTCTTGTTGTGAATTGATTGGATACGGACCCATGAACATATTCTCCCGGCAATCGTCTAATAGGCGAATGGATACAGCCGGTATGACTTTTTGAATATCTCCCAGCGGTGCGCCAGACCCCGCGGTTCGAAAATCAGAAAAACGAGCAGGATGGCACCGAAGGCGCTGAGCCCGATAGCCGCGGCCGGGCTCGCGCCCAGCCACGGAAAGAGATCGGAGAGCATGGGAGAGGTAAACAACACCAGTTCATCCAGAATGCGAACAAAGGCGACCCCGAAAAACACACCCGGAATACTGCCCATCCCCCCCATGATGATCATGCCCACATACCAGAGGGCGTGCGTCAGGGTGTACTGCTCGGGATGGACGACCATGATGAAATGTCCCAAAAGGGAGCCTGCGATACCGGCGTAAAAGCAGGAGATGAAAAAGGCCAGCAGCTTGTAGTGGTACAGGTTCATGCCCATGACTTCGGCTGCCAGGTCGTTGTCGCGGATGGCCACAAACGCCCTGCCCACCTTGCTGCGCACGATATTCCGGGCCGCATAGGTCATGATGAGCATCACCGTGGCGATGAGATAATAGATTCTTTCATCGGTATCCAGGGGAAATCCGAAAAAATCCGGCGGCATGGGATTGAGCCCCTGGGTGGCCCCGGTGATTTTCATGTGCAGGATCAGCCACATGGTCACGAAATGGATGGCGATGGTGGCGATGGCCAGATAAAACCCCTTGATGCGCAGGGACGGGGCCCCGCCGATGATGCCGAACAGACCGGCAATAATGCCGGAGAGCGGCAGCGCAATCCAGAAACTCAGCCCCACCTTGAGGGTCAGGATGGCCGAAGCGTACCCGCCGACCGCCATGAAGGCCGGTTGACCGAACGAAATCTGGCCGCAGTAGCCGCTGACGATCTGCAGGCCGAGCACCACGATCACCGTGATGAAAAAATTGTTCAAAAAGCTGACCAGGTAGTAAGACCCGAACAAAGGGAAAACATACATGAAAATAATTGCCCCGATCAACAGCGCCCAGTGCTGTTTGGTTCTGATGATGGCAATGTCCTGGCCGTAGCGTTCGTCGAAAACTCCGCAGGGTCTCATGCTAAATCCTTTCTATGCGCACTTGTCCGAAAAGTCCGTAGGGCCTGATCAACAAAATCAAAAGCAGCATCACGTAAGCGGCAACCTCTTTTACGCCGCCACCCACGATGGGATCCAGGTATCCGGCGCTGACATTTTCCAGCACGCCCAGAATGAGCCCTCCCAGCAAGGCGCCCGGAATCGATTCCAGTCCGCCGAACAGGGCCACGATGAGCCCCTTGATGCCCATCTGGGGAAGCGTGTAGTAGATGTCCGTGATGGAGGCCGTGGCAATACCCGAAATACAGGCGACCATGGAGGAGATCACCCAGATGGTCGTGAAAATATTTTTGACGCTGATGCCGGTACTTTGGGCCAGCTGGTGGTCTTCGGCACTGGCCCGCAGTCCCAGGCCTATTTTGGTGTAGCGGAACAGCAGACCGAGAATCCCGAACAGGGCCAGCGCGGCAATAAAGCTGGACAGCTGTCCGCTTGGAATATTCACCCCGGCCAACACGAGCACTTTCCTAGGCAGAAACGACGGGATGGACAGGATGCCGCCCTTGATGATCAACTGAAAAACGCCGTCGAACAGCATGAAAACGGCGAAGGTCATCAGAAACGCGGCAAACAGGGGCTGGCCGATCAGCGGCCGCATAGTAACGCGTTCGATGACCAGTCCCATAATGCCGGTGGCGACCAGGGCAAAGGGGACCGCGATAATCAGCGGAAGGCCCATTTTTCCATAAAAAAGGTACAGAAAAATAGCCCCGAACGCCAGTATCTGACCATGGGCCAGGCTGGCTACTTGCGTGGATTTGTACACCAGAACGATGGAGGCGGCCAGCAGCGCGTAGAGCCCCCCCTCCAACAATCCCATAGTGATCAGTTGAAAAAATTCAGTCATAGGTTTCCGTTCCTAATGTCCTGTCAATGGATGTTTACCTCAACCTCGAGGTTTGTCAAAAGTGACCACGCATGCCAATGGGACGACATTTTTTCCCGAAACGGCATCATGCGACGCGGTTTACCTTGATCGTCGTTTTAATCACCCCGGTGCGGCCATCCTGATAGGTGATAGGCGCCTCCACGGTAATCGATTCTTCGTCACTGTACAGGGCACCGATGAGCTCCCCGTAGCGCTCCTCCACGAAACCGCGGCGGAGCTTCCGGGTGCGGGTCAGTTCTGCCTCGTCCGCGTCGAACTCCTTGTGAAGGTTTACAAATCGTTTGATGCGGGCGTAATCCGGCAGCGTTTGGTTGATTTTGGCGATTTCCTGCCGGACGATGTCGATGACTTCCTCTTTTTGGGACAGATCGGTAAAGGTGGTGTAGGAAATGTGGTTGGCTTCGGCGTAGCGCCCCATATTGTCGATATCGATGTTGACCAGGATGCTGACAAATTCGCGATTTTCGCCACCCACGGCCAGAACATCCTTGATATAGGGGCTGAAACGCAGCCTTACCTCGGCGTACTGGGGCGAAAATTTCTTGTCTCCCGCCAGGGGCTTGAGATCCTCCATGCGGTCGATCACGATGAGATGTTCCTGGTCGTCTATATGCCCGAAGTCATCGGAACAGTACCACCCCTCCGCGTTCAGTTTTTTCTGCGAGGCCTGTTCGTTTTTGTAATACCCGGAATACATCAGATGGCTTTTGACAAGGATCTCGCCCTCTTCCGAAATTTTGACATTCGCCCACGGCACCATGCGCCCCGATGACTCCGGACGGATTTCGCCGTTGCGCGGGTTGGAAACGACACCCATTTCCGTGCTGCCGTAAAACAGCTTGATCTCGATGCCCAGGGCTTTGAAATAGCGCACGATCTCGGGGCTCAGGGCGCCCCCGGCCGAATAAACAACCCTGACCCTGGAAAGTCCCAGCCGGTCGCGCAAGGACCGGAAGACCGCATGGTAGGCCAGAAAATAGAGCAACTTCTGCCAGGCCCCGGGTTGTTTGCCCTGAACGTAAATGTCGGCCGTTTTCAAACCCACAGGAAGCGCTTTGCGGTAGATCAGCCGGCGCAGCCAGGTGGAGTCGATTATTTTGGCCTGAACGATGCGGTTGACCGACTCCCAGAGCTTGGCCCCGTAAAAAAGCATTTCCGGGCCTATCTGGCGCAGGTCCTCTTGAACGGTTTCCGGTTCCTCCGGAAAGTTCACCACCACGCCGGCTACAATCCAGCCCGAGATTCCCAGGCCCTGCTCGGTTGCCCAGGCTGGCGGAATGAAGGAAAGATACTCGACACCCTTGTTGTGCCAGTCGTCAAGTTCGCTCCATTTCGTAATGGACTCCACCTCATACCCCTGGGACAGCATGGCTCCCTTGGGAAGTCCCGTGGTCCCCGACGTGTAGCAGATCACCGCAATGTCTTCGGGTTTCCCTGCGTCGATCATTTTGTCGAAGAGATTGGGATGGTCTTTGTCGTACCGGCGCCCTTCATCCAGCACCTCGTTAAAACTCATCAGCATGGGGTCGTCGTAGCCCCAGAGGCCCTTGGGGTCCCAGTAGATGACCTTTTTAAGTAAGGGCAGCTCATTCTTGATTTCCAAGACCTTGTCGACCTGTTCCTGGTCATGGCAGACCACGAATCTGGAATCTGAGTGCTCCACGTAGTATTTGACTTCCGAAGGGACGCAGTCGGCAAATATGCCGACACCGGTGCCCCGGGCGCATTGGGCCCCCATCTCGGCCCAGTACCACTCGGGCTTGTTTTCGCCCAGGATGGAGATTTTATCGCCTGTTTCGAACCCCATGTTCACGAGACCGAGGCAGAAAGCACGGACGGTTTCGTAGCAGTCGCGCCAGGTGTAGCGGATCCATATCCCCCTATCCTTGTCGCGCATGACTACCCGGTCCGGGTGCTGTTGGTAATTTCGTCTGAAGACCTTGGGAAGCGTGTTGGACGTCGCGTCGATTGTCGTATGGGCTGATTTGTTCCCGGGTGTGCCCGCGGTATCAGGAGACATGCTCATTTTCCTCCTCATCGGCGCCCAAATAGGCTTGAATCACTGCCGGCATTTGCTGGATCTCTTCGGGGGATCCCTCGGCGATTTTTTGCCCGAAGTCCAATACCACCGCTCGATTGCAGATATCGCTGACGACCTCCATATCGTGTTCCACCAGGATCATGGGGATCTGCTTGAGCTCCGATATGTCGAGAATGAAGCGGGCCATATCTTCCTTTTCTTCGACGTTCATGCCGGTCATCGGTTCATCCAAAAGCAGCAGCTTGGGCTCCATGGCCAGCGCCCGGCCCAGCTCTACCCGTTTGCGCTGACCGTAGGGCAGCAGGCCGACCATGCTTTTGCGGATCGGTTCCAGATCCAGCAAGTCGATGATATCTTCAACCACCTCACGATGGGCGATCTCTTCCCGCCGTGTCGGACCGAAAAACAAGGCCCCCCAGAACGCGCCCCGCTTCAAATGAATGTGGCGGGCCGCCATGAGGTTGTCGAGGGTGCTGAGGCCCGTGTACAGTTCGATGTTCTGAAAGGTCCTGGAAATTCCGAGCTCGGCAATTTTGTAGGGCGACAGACGGGTGATTTTGGTACCCTGGAAAAAAATGTTCCCCCCCTGGGGCTTGTAAAACCCGTTGATGCAGTTCATGAAGCTGGTTTTACCGGCGCCATTGGGGCCGATAACGGCCAGGATTTCAGATTTGCTAACCTTTATATCCACCCCGGCCAACACCTGCAGGCCACCGAAGTGCAGTTCCAATTGCTGTGTCTCGAGAACCGGATCCACTACCAACGCCTCCTTTTCCCTGAGTCGAGTGTTTCAGTTATTCAAATTCGACCAGAATATGAATTAAATTCATTTTGAAAATAAAAGTTTACACTTAGCCCGCTTTTCGACATAACAAATGACCGGGGCGACCGTTTGCAATCGTTAGAAACGGCGGTACGCTTTTTTAAAAATAACGTGATAACGGTAAGTTGAAATTATTAGGCAACTGGATTTTGACAGAAACTGTCTGGAAAAAACCATCCGTCGATGCAAGGCCCCTTCGACCGGTGTTGAGGCGGAAAGAGGGTCCTTTCTCTCCGGACAGATAATGCTTGCATTATTTTTTTTTATAATGCAAGTATTACTTGCACTATCCCCGATACCTGTCAAGTCTTATTTTTTTTGCCAGACTAAAAAATAGTTCTTCACGCGACAACCGAACAGCAAGGGGTGATCCTGCCATGAAAGCGTGCTTCACCAGAAAGCTGGCGTTCAGTGAAATCAACGATCATTCCGGCCCCCCCGGCAAAATAAAAATTGCTGCGGCCATGCACCGGCTCCTCGAAACCAAAGACTTTTCATCCATCACCACGGCGGAAATTTCCAAACAATCCGGCGTCAACGAATCCATGATCTACCGGTATTTCAACGACAAGAGGGGGCTTTTACACTATATCCTGGCCCAATACCTGGAGATCAGCTACAAAGGAATCATCGACAGTCTGAACGGGTTGGAAGGCGCCGTCGACAAACTGACCGAGGTGACCCGCTGCACCTTCGGCTTTTATATCCACAATGCCACCTTCGCCAAGATCCTTTTTCTGGAGGTCAGGAATTTTCCGGGATACTGGGAAAGCGACACCTATCAATTTGTAAAAAGATACACCCAGCTCTATCGGCAGATCATCGAAGAAGGCCATGCGGCCGGAGAAATACGCCCGGACATCGAAAAGTGGCATGTCATGCAGGCCCTCCTGGGCACCATCGAGCACATGGTCCTTCCCAGCCTCATTTTCCAGAGACCGCTGGATGTAGACGTCTGCACCGAAGCCGTTTACAAGCTCGTCCTCGAAGGCCTAAAGGGTAAGCGCTGACGCAGACGCCGGCACCGCATGCGGTACGTCGAAAGAGACCGCCATCTCCTTTATGGTTGTATGGTATGGCCGGAGGTCAGCGGTCAAGTCAGAAATCTATTGAACCACCCGCTGCACTCAAGACACAAAGGACACAAAGAAATACATTTTTCCCTGCGGGGATAGCAAGGGATTGGGGGCCTGAAGCAGTTGTTTATGCAACCTTGGGGTTCACTTTACAGGCCATAGGCTTCCCTTTTCCAAGGCTGGCGAAGCAGGCCATGCATTCCTCGCAGGGCACGATCTCATCGCTTTTTCCGGCAAGGATCTTGCCCGCGGCATCCGGATCGGCAATCATCTGGCGTCCGATGGCGACGATATCGACGGGAAAGTGTTTTACCGTTTCACCGGCAACGCCCGCTTCACCAAGTTTCCCGACGGCGATTACCGGCAGGCCCGCTGCCGCTTTGATGCGGGCGGTCAGTTCGACATTGGCACCGGCCGGGTGTCCTTTGGGGAACGCAGAGGCAGGGGCCGGAAAGCGTCGGCCGTTTACTTCTCTCCAGGTACTTTCAGTGGTCAGAGAGACATCCAGAGCATCCACACCGGCGTCGGCCAGGAGCCGGGACACCGCGACGGCATCCTTTTTTGTTTGACCGCCTTCCATGTTCTCCACTGCATTGAAGCGAAAGAGGATGGGATAGTCGTTGCCCAGCCTTTCCCGTACCGCCCGCACAATGTCGAGAGCAAAAGTGGCTCTGGCCTCAACATCGCCCCCATAACGGTCCTCGCGTCGGTTGGTGAGAGGGGAAAGGAACTGGCTGATAAGATAGAGGTGGGCCCCGTGGATCTCCACGCCGTCAAAGCCGGCCCGGGCCGCACGGTCCGCAGCATCCGCAAAATCTGCCACCAATTGCTCGATCTGCTCCGGGTTGACAACGACCGGTTCGACATCGGGTCTGAAAGCGAAGCCCGAGGGCGAGGCCCCCTGCATGTCACCGCCGCCTGGAAAACCGCGGGCCCCGGCGTGACTGATCTGCAACACGGCGGCCGCACCGCGTTGCTTGATGGTCGCGGCCAGCCTGGCCATGCCGGTCACCTGTTCATCACGCCACAATCCCAGACTGCCCGGGACGATGCGGCCATCGGCGCGCACTGCGGCAGCCTCGACGATGACGAGCCCGACATCCTGCGAGCGCTCTTCTAAAAATCGAACGACGGCGTCCGTGACAACCCCTTCCGGTCCCCCGTAATTGGTCGTCAATGGCGGCAGGGCCACCCGGTTGCGGAGCCGCATGCCGTTGATGGTTACTTCGTCGTGCAGTGTTTTCATGTGAAAGCCTCCAATCGCTTAGGATAAGCCGTTCAACTCAATTTCGGATCTTTGCTTTCAAGAGGGAGAGTCCTCTTCCCGAGCCTTGAGAACGGTCTTTATGTTTACGCCGTGAAACTCAGCGTGGTGGACTGCTCATAGGTGGCTCCGACGTGCATGGACAGATAGAACGACACGAAGAACATCACGACGAAGTAGATGCAAAGGGGGATGGCAATCCGGAACACATCCAAAGGAAGCTGTACGATGTGTCCGCCCTTGAGAGAAAACATCAGCAGAATCAGCCCGACGGCAATGGGGCTATTGGTGGTTCCCACCTGAAAACGGTCGATCACGTGACGAATGCCGGGGAAAAGATAGCCCCCGACGACGCCGACGAACATCGCCAGGAAGATCCAGAGGGTCAGAAATCGATCCAGAAAAGAGAGGTTTTTGGTCTGCGAGTCACCCATAGAAAAAAATTCTCTGTTTGCATTGAATAACATTGTCAACGGTTTTCATGGTGTTCCTCCGCACCGGTACCATACTCGGGCTCAGCAGGGCCGCCGGTGAAACCGCGCCCATCATGTTTACCGGTGCGGTCTTTTTTACGCCCAACTTGCCAACATCCATCTTTGATGAAGTTATGGCCCTGCCCTATCATATATATGTGCTGGAAACGGCAGGCACTGAAATCGAAAAGACCCGGCATCTTCAATACGGCACCGCGATTGTGTTGATCGCCCTGGTGCTGGGGATGAACCTGATCGCAATCATTTATCGCCCGGTTTTACCGCCTTGAAAATATCAGGGACGGCCATGCACGCCAGTCGGAACGTTTTTCCGGCAACCACTCTAAAACCCGAAGGTGAACCGTGAGCTGTCGCCGTGCACGATCCCGCCATAGGCCCTCATCCAGTTGCTTTCCTTTTCAGACAGCGGCCCTTTTTCGCGCAGGGCGTGCACGTTTTCCTCCAGTTCCCGGCGGTTTTTAGGGCCGGTGAGCGTCAGGTCCACGTGGGGGTTGGACAGGCAGAAGCGGTAGCAGTCGCCGGCGGTCATGACCGGGCCTTCCCACCCCTTGGGGCGTTTGAGCAGGCCGCGCCAGCGCGTGGCCGTGTAGGTCACGATGGCCGGCCGACGCTTGGAAAGGTGGGGGAAGATGTCCTGCTCCGCACCGGTGTGGGCGGCATTGTAGCGCACCATGAGCATGTCCAGGGGGGAATCGGCGACGAGTTTTCCCGCCCGTTTTCGGTCGTGGATGCTGATGCCGATGGCCCGCACCTTGCCCGATTCCTTTAAGGATACAAGCGCGTCGACGGTCGAGGGCGTCCAGGCGGAGGTGCGGCCCAGCCAGAAAATCTGAAGGATGTCGATATAGTCCGTGCCGAGCTGTTTCAGCAGCCGGTCACAGCCGCGTCGGATGCCGCCGCCCAGGAATCCCGTGGTCGGGCCAGTGGCGAGAATGAGGGATTCGCGGTCGCGACGCAAGGCCTTTTTGAGCGCCGGCACGACCTTGCGGGCCCTCGAGGTCCAGAAGAAATAGTTGATGCCCTGGCCAAGGGCCCATTCCACATCCTTTCCCTCGACGCCGTAGTTGGTGGCCAGGCCGAGGCGGCACACACGCCGCCCCAAAGCAGGGACGTCTTTGTACATGAAATCGTCTTGCATGGATCAAAAGTTCCCTCAATTATATCGAAAGTGACCGTTTCAAATTAACGCACGGTATGATATCCTGTATTAACGGTTCAAACGCGTTTTTTAAAGAAGACCTTTAGGCCTGGCGACGAAATTGGGCCAATGGGGGTATTTTTCAAAGGTCTTAGAATCATTCCAGCCCGAGGTACTTATCATGCGGATCACAACCAAAGCAATGCTTTTCATCGTCGTTCTTCTGTTGGCTGTCCAGGGAAATGCCGCTGTCAGCAAAAGCAAATGGGTGGCCTTGGATGCGGATTCCAAAAACAGGCTGATGCGGATCGTTCGTTCGGAGGTGGAAAGCCGCGAGGGGTACTCCACTCTTGACGAGGACCGGTTGAACACCCGGCTCGTGGAAGAGGAAAGGCAAAAGGAGATGTCGGCCTACAAGGCTTCCATCCGGGCCGCCAACAGCGAATTCGTGCGGACGAAAAAGCGGCGGGATGACCTGATGACCCAATTTCAGACGGCTTCCTACGATTTCGAGGAGTTGAAGAAGAGCTACGACAACATCAAGGCCAGCATCGACAACATCGACAATCAGATTGCCCGCTACCAGAAGGATATCGATGCCCAGCGCAAATCGCTGACCACCTGGCTGAAGACCGAGAAGCACGGCGAGGCCATCGTCGCGGTCATCTATACGCGCGGATTCAAGGATTCGGCACACGAACTGGAGAGCCAGGCCGACAAGGCGTCGGCACCGCTGATGGCCAGTTACATGGGGACCTATGTCCAGTCCTTCACCAAGGTGATCGACAATGTGCTGACCGAAGATTTCATCAAGACCATCGAAGAGGGAACCGCCGAGTGGAACCGGGAGAATCCGTACCGGGTCGTCTTGAAGAAAGAGACCAGCGGCACGACCTACCTGCGCATCAAACGCTACGAACTTTACCCCTTTCAGGCGCCCAAAGCAGGGCAGGCAGCCGCGGGCGGTTCCGGGTTTTCCCCGAAGAAGGCCAGGGTGATCGCTTCCAAGGAAGACCTGGATGGGTTCTTGTCCGGCAACGGGTACAAGCCGGACAAGGTCGATCTGGGGCGGGTGGAGGCGATGATCCGCGAAACAGCCGCAGCCAACCGCCAGGCCGAAGAGGGGCTGCGGGAGCAGCTGATATCCTACCGGGAAAGGATCAATTACCTCGATAAAAAGATAGCGGCGGCTCAGGCGGACAAGGAGTTTCAGGTGCCCCGTCTGACGCAGAAAAAGCAGCAGATGGACAAGGCCCACACCGAACTCGAAGTCCTGCGGCTGAAGAAGGATTCCGCCGTCATGTCCTTTCAAAGCGCCCAGAATCAACTGTACGACAAAAAGCGGGTCCACGAATCGATCATCGTGAAGTCGAGCCTGGTTACCGCCAAGCGCTCCCAGACGCCGGCCCAAGCCTGCGCCGAAGCGGTTATCGAGGAACTGGAAGAGGTCCTGAACGACGCCAAGCTGCAGCACTCCAGCTCCACAATCGAGGTGGAGAATAACGCGGTGGTGGGTGCTTCGTCGACTCAGACGGTGACCGACGCCAAGATTATCGCGGTGCGCCTGCTGTCCTTTGTCAACGAGGGTGACAGCGTCAGGACCAAGATGGCCTTCCGGGTGCGCACGGTTCTGGATGAAAAGCAAGCGGAGGCGCCTGCGGGTGCCGGCGCCCTGCAGGCACCGCAGCCGAAGGCCCAGCCGCCGGCTTCAACGACACCCGTTCAGACAGATCCTGCGGCGGCTCAAACACCCTCTGCCGCCCCCGACATCGCCGCCAACGCCATCGCCATCGGGGAATACCAGGATGTGCTTTTCCAGTTGAATAAAGTCGAGGCCAAGGGCAATGAAGTCACCTTTTTCGTCCTGGCCACCAACAAGGCCGAATACACCCAGTATCTGGCCATGTACGATGAGACCGTCGGGTACACGCTGTCGGAGATGGTCGACCAAAGCGGTGACGTGCAGACCGTCGACCAGGTTTACCTGTGGCGGGGGGAAATCAGGACACCGGCCAATGAAGCCTACCGGGGGGTTCCCTTCGAAACCGGCCAGTCGATAGTGGTGGAGATGATATTCAGGGACATTTCGCCGAATATCGAAACCATACCGGAGTTCAAGCTCTATCCCTATGTGGCCACCCGCAGCTGGATAGGATCCTACAGCTGGTATTCAGAGTATCTGCCGTTTCAGAATGTTCGCATTCGATAACGCACTACAGGAACCGCCGTAAAATGAGGCTGCCGATGGAATACCCCGCACCAAAGGAGCTGATGACGCCGAGATCGTCGACGGCCAGGGCGTTCTGAACCTCGATGGCGATTGCCGGATAGGATCGCTGGGTGTAGGCGCAGGAGACCACCACCGCGTCGATGTCCGCAGCGCTTTTACCGGGGGCCTCGATGGCATCGCGGGCAGCCTGCAGGGCCATTCCGGCCTGGTCGGAAAGCGCTGTTTCCGGTCGTTCCGGTATGCGTGGCCGCATTCTGTCGATGTCCAGTATCCCATCCTTGACGTAGGCATAGCGCTGGCGAATCCCGGAGGCCTTGACGATGAAGGCTTCCGAAGACATCTGTTTTGCCTTCAGCGAAGCGATTTCGATCTCTTGGGCGTGGTCACGGTTGTATTTTTCCGCCCAGGCATTATGAGCGGCGACCAGTTCTGCGTTGATGATGATGTTTTCGGGTGTGAACAGGCCGGTCCCGCTGATAACGGCTGAATGCGACTGTTTGAGTGACATTGTTTTTCCCTACATCGAGCCCCAACGCAGGGACGGTAACGAAAGCCTTGCTATGCAACCTGAAAACATATCGCTACCTTCCGGTGGATCGGGCACTTTCT
>JAJDNW010000105.1 GCA_022340465.1 Deltaproteobacteria bacterium
GCTTGAAGCCGCCGATCAGGTTTCTCCCTGGAAGATACCGATGAGCTTCCGGGCCACCTCGTCCGGCGGCGTTGCCGAGGTATCCAGCTGGGGAAAGCGGCCGTAGCCTTCCTCCCGCTGCTTCAACAGCGCCACGATGCGTGCCAGGGGGTCGGGACCATCCAAAAGCGGTCGCTTGACGTGTTTGTCTCTGGCCACCCGGTCCAATATGTCCTCGGGGGTTGCCGTCAGGCAGAAAACCCGCCCGCGTTGGCCCAGTGCTGCCGCGTTGGCCGGGTCCAACATGAGGCGCCCGCCGGTGGAAACGACCAACCCCTCCTTTTCTCCCAGCTCCCGCGCAAGGTCGGCCTCCATCCTGCGAAACGCCGCTTCACCTTTTTCGCGAAATATCTCGGCCACGGTCTGTCCGGTGCGTTCCATGATCAGTTCGTCGGTGTCCACGAAATCATAGCCCAGCCGGCCCGCCAGAAGTTTCCCCACCGTGCTTTTGCCGGTGGCCATGAATCCTGTCAATATGATATTTTCTCTGGGCATCGTTTTTTGTGCTCCTAACCTAAACCCCGAGCTCGCATGAACAGCGAACCGTTACAACCGGCTCAAAAGCTGGAAATAGACCATGCCGGCAGCCAGCAAAACCAGACAGGGCACCAGCAGAAAGCGATAGACGCGATCCAGGGAGGTTTCAAAATATTCATTGGAGAGCAGTAGGCAGACGTGCAGGGGTGAAAAAAGAACGCCGACGAAGCCGCTTACCAGGCCAAGGACTAAATACGGCAACAGCGCGGGACCGCCCGGTGAGGCGTGGACCAGGGATATCAAGATGGGAAAGGTCGTCCCTACAAAAGCGATGGTGATCCCTGAAACCAGTCCAACCGCCATGGGTAGAATTACGACGACAATCAACAACGGAATGCCCCATTTCAGCAATTCATTGCTGATGTCGACCACCGCCCGGCTGTCTTCCAGAATTCCCTTGAAAATGAGAATCGAGCAGACCATGTAGATCATGCTGCCCAATTTGGGATTGATCAGGATCCTGCGGCGCGTTGTCCACGGGATGCCGTTGGTGTACCAGACCTGCAGGATAGCCAACACCAGGGAGATGATGAGCCCGACCTCTTTGGCGATGGAAGCGAACAGCCCCAGGCGGGACAGACCGGCCCCGAAGGCAATGCCCATCACGATGACGATCAGAATGGGTGTCAACTCCTTGAAAAAGGGCCAGGGTGAGATGGACACCGCCGCTCCAGAGTCGACAGACATTTGGCTGCGGAATGAGAGCCTGCCTTTCAGGGGCCAATAACCGACGATCATGGCCACGATGGTCATGGGAAAGGCCGTGAATACGAAGGCCCAGAGGTTGAAACCGCCCAAGGCCGTGATTAAAAGCACACCGGGGTAGAGCGGCCAGGCATACTCCCAGATATGACGAAACCAGTAATTGACATAGCTGAGTTCATCGGCGCTCAACTGCGAACGTCCCCCCAGGTTCTTTACCATGGGGGCTGAAAAAATGGCCCCCCCGGGCATGGGCAAAAGTCCGATCAGCGCGGGAAAAATCACCATGTTCAGTGCGGGGATGTGAATCAAGCCCCTAAAACGATCCAGCAGACGCTGCATCTGCCCCGCGGCCTCCAGGCTGTGACTCAGCACGAGAATGAGGCTGACCACCGCCGCCAGGCTGAGGGTTTTCGGATGGGTCAGGGCGGTTAACGCCGCTTGAAGAATCGGCAGGGGATGCATGCCGAACAAAAGCCCCAGGACCAGGGCCCCCAGATTGAAACAGTGGCCCAGAGACAACTTGCGCCGGATGCTGAATAGAATAACGGCAAACACCAGGAGGATGCGGACAACTGCCGGGATAGCGTATAGAAAGCTCATTGGTCGCTCTTAACGATTTTCTAGTTGAGGATATACGTGGCGGGGTTGACGGGAACGCCGTTGAGATACACGGCGTAGTGGACATGGGGACCGGTACTTCTGCCGCTGTTGCCCATTTTAGCGATGAGGTCGCCGCGCTTGACCTTGTCGCCGCGCTTGACCAGGGCCTTTTCCACGTGGCCGTAGCGGGTCATCATGCCGTGCCCGTGGTCGATGATGACATAGTTGCCCAGGTAGCGCCTGGAACCCACGAATTTTACCACGCCGTCGGCGGTTGCGACGATGGGTGTGCCTTTTCGGTTGGCTATATCGAACCCTTTATGAAATTCCCGGCGCCCGGTAAACGGTGACGTTCGGAATCCAAACGGCGACGTCAGCCACCCCTTGGCCGGCCGGATGGCCGGTGTGCATGCCAGGAGGCTTTTCTGGCTCTCCAGCTTTCCCAGCAGTGACGTCATCAGGTCCTGCTGCACGGCCGAGGCATCCTGCAGCAATTCGACCTGGGTGTGCATATCCCGCATCAGGCTGGTATGCCGCCGGTTCAAGTCGATATTGGTTTCCAGATCCTCAGGGCGGGTGCCGCCCACGCCGAAAAGGGTTTCCTGACCGTTGTCGGTCCCGATATTGGCGATAATCCGTATCTTCTCTTCGAAATTGTTCAAAGCGACCAGCCGTGATTTCAGGCGATTGATGTCGCCGGCAAAGTCTTGTATCTGGCGGCGTTGGGTGGTGATGAGATCTTCCTGCGCGGAGAGGGCCTTGGCCATGTCCCCGTTGGCCTCGGCGACGTTGCAAATCCGGCTATAATCGTAAGCAAGGTACCCGATGCCGGCCACACCCGCGATAACGGCGATTAGAAGCAGGGGCAACAAAAATCCGGGAACGGATATCTTTTTCGCCGGCGCGCCGGTGTTGCTCAATATAAAAAGTGATATCATCTTCATGGCATTCGATTTCGCCTGACCTGCCGAACAAACTGGCCGACAACGATGGCCGTCAGCATTCCACCCGTTGCCAAGAAAAACCGCACAACACCCTCTTCAGATATCAGCAAGGCGTCGATCTGTCAAGTCTTGCGGCCTTCCCTGTGCTCAACCCACAATATCATGCGGAAACCGCAGCAGGATCGAATTCGCACTCTTCCTCACATAAATGGATCGGCCCTGCTGCGGTGCTTATGGTCTTTTTCCCCGCGCTATTGGATTCCAAGTTGAAATTTTAGTGATTTCAAGGTGTTTTTCATTAGCATGGTGATGGTCATGGGGCCGACGCCACCCGGTACCGGTGTGATGGAACCGGCGATCTCCTTGGCTGCGTCGAAGTCGACGTCCCCCTTCAAAACCGCCACCATTTTACCGGGATCTTTTTTGCTCGGTTTTTCTCCGACACGGTTGACGCCCACGTCGATAACACAAGCCCCGGGTTTGATCCACTCGGGTTTCACCAGGTCGGGCACACCGGCGGCGACGATCAGAATGTCCGCCCGTTTACAGTGGAAAGCCAGATCCTGCGTGCGGGTGTGAACAACGGTCACGGTGGAATTGGCGCCCGGTCCTTTCTGCAGCATCATGTTGGCGATGGGCTTACCGACGATGTTCGACCTTCCCACCACGACCACTTCCGCACCGCTGGTTTCAACACCGGCCCTTACGATCATCTCCTGGATGCCCGCAGGCGTACACGGGGGAAATTTTACCTCGTCGCCCCCGATCATCAAACGGCCCACGTTCACCGGGTGAAAACCGTCCACATCCTTGTCCGGGTCGATGGCGTTCAACACTTTTTTTTCGTCGATATGCTTGGGAAGGGGCAACTGCACCAGGATGCCGTTGATGGAATCATCGTTGTTGTATTTGTCGATGAGCGCCAAGAGGTCCGCTTCGGAAATGTCCACCGGCTGACTGTCCTGAACTTCCTTGAACCCGACCCGGTGCGCCGTCTTTATTTTCAGGGTCACGTAGGAGATCGATGCCGGGTTCTCCCCGACCAGAATGGTCACCAGACCGGGAACCTTGCCGTGTTTCTCCTTGATCTCCTTTACTTCGGCCGTAATCTCTTCGAGAATCTGTTCGCGAATCTCCGTCCCTTTTATCAATTTTGCCGACATACGCTTTCTCCTTTCACTTGATGGGGTAACCCCTTCGTTTGATATTTGCCGTATTTTGACCGCATCCGAGCGGTTCACTTTTTTTCCTCCGGCCCGTTCACACCGGCTACACCGGAAACGGAACATTTGTCAGTCCGGCGGTTTCGTCGAGACCGAACATGATGTTCATATTTTGAACAGCCTGACCGGCGGCCCCTTTCACCAGGTTGTCGATGGCGGACATCAGGATGAGCCGCCCACGGGGTTCGTCCAGGGTGAAACCGATATCGCAATAATTGGTTCCACGCACATGCCTCGTGTCCGGCACCCTCGCCGGGCCGACGATGCGTACAAACCGCCTCCCCTCGTAATAGGACGACAGACAGTTCCGAACCTCTTCCATTGAGAGCTTTCCCTGCGATACCGCGTAGATGGTTGTAAACATGCCGCGCGCCATGGGAACAAGGTGGGGCACGAAGGTCACGCTTACCGGCCGACCGGCCTCCCTGCTGAGGATCGCATCTATCTCGGGGTTGTGCCGGTGCGTGGCAACCTTGTAGGCCTTGAACGACTCATCGGCTTCACAAAAATGGGACGATATCGAAAGGGAACGCCCTGCACCGCTGACGCCCGATTTTGAATCGACGACAATCGATCCGACTTCGAGCATACCGCTTTTCAGAAGCGGCACCAGGGGCAACAGCGCGCTTGTGGGGTAGCAGCCCGGGTTGCCCACGAGGACAGTCCCCTGCACCGCCTCGCGGTAGACTTCACAGAGACCGTATACGGCCTTTTCGAGGAGATCCCTGGCCGTATGCTGCTGGTAGTGCGCCTCGTATTGCTCTGCTTCACTAAATCTGAAATCCGCGGAAAGATCGACCACCTTTGTCCCGCCGGCGACCAGTTCCGGGACGATCGTCATGGGAATCTTGTGCGGCAGGGCGGTGAAAACGACATCACAATTTTCAATCAGGCGCTCCACGGAGAGGGATTCGCAGGTAAGGCCCACCTCACCGGCCATGGCCGGATAGACGGTGTCGAAACGGATGCCCGCAAACTGCCTGGAGGTCAATATCGTCGGCAACGCATCCGGATGTCCGGCCAGCAGCCTGACCAGTTCGGCACCCGCATACCCCGTCGCCCCTACGACACCTGCTTTTATCATAATGGTCTGTAATTCCGATTTAATGGTTTCGCGTTTTCAAGCAGGCCTGTCGGCCCGGACCCGCCCCAGAGGGCCGGATCTCCTTTCCGGAACCTAATTTGAGCGTTTCAAATTAGACAGAACAAAAATAAGTCGATAACACAGGCCACCCAATTTTCCAACCCCAAATAAAAGCGTGTGCCACGCTTTTATGAAACGCGACTGCGTCGCTACTTTGTAGAGAGCGGGCATCCAATATCCAAGTTGATGCATGCCGGGTTGTCGGTTTTCGTGCTTTACAGTTTTGCTGTCGCTATTGCCATTGCCGGCACGGCCAAACATCTCTGACCTGGCCCAAAGGAACAGGTTTTCCCTGGTGGAATAAATCTACGGCTTCTTCCTGCCCCCGGCTTCCAGTACCAGCTCCTTGAGAATGGTGACGACGTTTTTCCCCCTTTCACGTGCTATCCGGTGGGCGTCATCCACCAGGCGCGCCGCCTGGGCTTCCAGGGTCGACAGGGCCGGCAGCGGAATATTCTGCCGCTCATATTGCCATGCCAGCAAACGAATGGCCAGTTTCCTCTCCTGTTGTTTGAAAAAACCGAACACGGTCCCGTGAACCTCCTCACCAAATAAAATCGTGTGCCACGATTTTATGAAATGCTCCTATCGAGCACGAAATAGGGTCGATATCCTGACAACCGCCCAGTCCAGTATCGCCTCGGCCGACTGACGGGAAGACTTCAACATGCCGTCGGCTTCCCGGACATAGGCCAGCGAACGCACGATCCCCTCCAGGGTAATGCCGTGCGCCTTCTGAAACAGCTTGTAAACGGGAAAGGCGTTACGAGGATTCGGCGCGATCAACAAATCCGTTGACATCTTCTTTTTCCGCCCCCCGGGGGACAGCTGTTCCCGCCAGCTTTCGAGGCGCGTTTTCAACATCTGGTCATGCTGCTCGACACGCGGCATGACATTGCTTCGAAAAAAGTTGAACGGCATGGCGGCATCATAGGAAACACCGGCGGCATTGTCCAGAAAATCGCGAATAACGAGCAGCTTGCGCAGGTGGTTGGCCAAGGCCGCGAGAATCTGAAGGGGGTGGTAGTCCGCACCAAGCAGCGATCGCATGTAAAAAAAGGCCTGTTCGGCATCCGCATCGGTGAGCGCATTGGTAAAACTGTAAATCGGGTCCGAGCGCGTTCGACGCAAGAGCGCTTCCACGTCCTGCGGGCCGATCTCCCGGCGTGCCCCCACATAGTCCACCAGTTTGGCCAGGTCGTTCGAAAAGGTTCGCGGGTCGAACCCGGTCAATTCCACCATCGTGGCGAAAGCCTGCCGGGACATGGTTTTTCCTTCGGCCTCCAGAACCGCATCCAGCAGCCCGCGCAGAACGGCTTCCTGCTCCGTCCTGTCGGCCTTGCGGTCGCCTTTGGGCACGGAGCAGTCGATCACCTGCCCCATTTCAAGAAAGCATTTGAACAGGCGCTTTCTTTTGTCTACCGTGTCAGTGGTGACGATGAGAAAGTGATTACCGGGCAGCCCGTTCTTCATCGCATCGATAAAAACGGCCGCGGGGTCGCTACCCTGCCCGGGGGCGAGCCGGTGCTCCCGGCTGAACGCGATGAGTTCATCCAACCATTCACCGTCGTCGACCGCGCTCTTTTCAAAGCCCAGTTTGGCGCGCCCGCCTTTCTCCGCCATATCGTCCATGGACAGATTCAGCATTCCGAGCAGCGACATCACGGTTCCGGCGGCTTTCCCGAATTCACCCCTGGCGTGCGCCGCATGCGCCTTCTCGAGAAATTTGGCCGTATCCTGTTTGGAGTAAAAGATGCGGGAGTCCAGCAGAGAAACCACTTTTCTGCCCTGCAGCAGCGCATAGGTATTGACGCTGCGCAGTGCTTCGCCGACATTCTCGTTCAACCCCTCGAAAGGCTCGTACATGAAATTTCTGTTTTCCCCGGGGACGAGGATCTCCAGCACACGCTCCAGAACAGATTTGTACAGCGCCTCCTCGCCGTAAATAAGGAATGTGGACGGCGCCGTGCCCTCCTCCAGCATTTTTTCAAAACGCGTCAGGAATTCTTCGATATTCTTATGAGATACGCTCGGCATGCTTTTCATAGTTGAGGTTTACTCAATTATTCGGGCATTTTCTTGAACAGCAGGTGGTACACGAAGATGAGAATGCCCACAGTGATGGCACTGTCGGCAATGTTGAACGCAGGCCAGTGCATGTCCTGGACATGTACGTCCAGAAAGTCGACCACCTTCCCGAGACGCAGCCTGTCGATCATGTTCCCGACGGCCCCGCCCATAATCAGGGCCAGCCCACCCCGGAGAAACACGTATTGCCGCGGCGTTTTCCAGTACATGTATATGATCATGCCCATGGCGGCCAAGGACGCAATCAGAAAAAACAGGTGCTTGAACAGTGAACTTTTCCCCGCCAGAAACCCGAAAGCCCCGCCGGTGTTGGTCAGATGGGTGAGGTCGAAAAAACCCGGAATCAGCACGATGGAGTCGTACAGAGGAATCGCCGCCTCGACCAGCCGTTTGGTTGCCTGGTCGAGGATGACCACCCCGGCGGCAATAACGCAGAGGAATAGATATTTGTTATTAACTTTCAAAGCGTTATTTTCAGTATGCTTAACAATCAGACCACATTTTGGTCATTTGTGCTTCGCACGTCATTTGGCCTGCGGCCGTAATTCATTGTTGCGAACAGATAAAAGCTATCGGCAACAATGAATAAGAGCGAAGCGAATTGCCACGAATTACGCGCGTCAGCGCAAATGACCGCCGCAGGCGTCCTTACAGTTCCTCCATCACCCCGCTGCACCGCGCACAGAGCGTCGCGTGCCCGCTGTCCGACCCCACCGAGGTCGCGTGCATCCAGCACCGCGCACACTTTTCACCCTCGGCCTGCGCCACCCCGATGGCGAGGCCCTCCACCAGTTCACTGCGGTAGGCCCCACCGACGGCGGAATCCTGATGAAGATCCGCCTGCGAAACGATGAAAATAGTGTACAGGTCGTCGGCATAGGGTTCCAGCCGGGCGTACGTGTCGGCATCCACGTACAGGGATACCGCCGCATCCAGCGGATGGCCGATCATTTTTCGGTTGCGCGCTTCTTCCAGGGCTTTGGTCACTTCGCCCCGGATCTTGAGAAGAAGCCCCCAGCTTTCCGCCAGGTCCGGATCTTTCAAGCCGTTCTCCACCTCCGGCAGGGAGGCAAGGTGCACGCTCTGCGCCTTGCCTTCGAAATCCGGCATGTGGGCCCACAATTCTTCGGCGGTAAAAGAGAGAATGGGCGCCATCAGTCTGGTCATGGCGGACAGAATTTTGTGCATCACCGTCTGGGCGCTCCTGCGTGCCAGCGACGCGGGCGGTGAGGTGTAGAGCCGGTCCTTGAGAATATCCAGGTAAAAGGCTGAAAGGTCCAGGGTGCAGTAGTTGAAGAGGGCGTGGTAAATCACGTGAAATTCGTAATTGTCATAGGCTTTACGCGCTTTTTCCACCAGCCCCTGGAGCTTGTGCAGGGCAAAACGGTCCATCTCCGGCATCTCTTCGCAGGCGACGTCGTCGCTGCCCGGCACGAAATCGTACAAGTTCCCCAGCATGAAGCGGCTGGTGTTCCTGATTCTGCGGTAGGCGTCGCTCAGCTGTTTCAAGATGTTGTCCGATATTCTGATGTCGTCCCGGTAATCCGCGGCTGATACCCAGAGCCGCAGGATCTCGGCGCCGTACTTTCCGATGACCTTCTTGGGGGCGATGACATTGCCGACGGACTTCGACATCTTGCGCCCTTCCGCATCCACCACGAACCCGTGGGTCAGCACGGCATCGTAGGGAGCCCTTTCCCTGGTACCGACAGCCGTCAGCAGGGAGCTGTGAAACCAGCCCCGGTGCTGGTCGCTGCCTTCCAGGTAGAGGTCCGCCGGCCACTTCAGGTAGTCCCTGTCTTCCAGCACCGCGGCGTGGCTGACGCCCGAATCAAACCACACATCCAGGATATCCGTTTCCTTGACAAAGGATTCGCTGCCGCACTTTTTGCACTTGGCGCCTGCGGGGAGCAGCTCGTCCACATCCCTTTCGAACCAGACGTCCGCCCCGTGGGCTTCGAACAGGGCAAACACATGGTCGATAATCTTCTGGTCCAGGTGCAGGGTTTCGCACTCGCTGCAGTAAAATACGGCGATCGGCACCCCCCAGGCCCGCTGACGGGATATGCACCAGTCCGGCCTGTTTTCAATCATGCCGTAAATCCGGTCGCGTCCCCAGTGCGGGATCCACTGGACCTTGTCGATGGCCTTGAGAGACGCTGCGCGCAGTCCGGTTTTGTCCATGGAGATGAACCACTGCGGCGTGGCCCTGAAGATGACGGGCCGCTTGCAGCGCCAGCAGTGCGGATAGGAATGGTCCATCGTCTCCCTGGCCAGCAGGGCACCGGCTTCCTGCAGCTTGTCGTTGATGGCCTCGTTGGTCTTGAAAACGAACCCGCCCTTGAAAAATTCGACCTCGTCCGTAAAAACGCCATGGTCGTCCACCGGCGAGTAAGCGTCGATGCCGTAGGCCATGCCCACGTCATAGTCCTCGCGGCCATGTCCCGGTGCGGTGTGCACACACCCCGTACCGGCGTCCAGGGTGACATGCCTCCCCAGGACGATCATGGAGGTGCGGTCATACAGAGGGTGCCGGCAGTTCTTTCTCTCCAGGATGGAGGCCTCGAACTCGGCGACAATCCGGTAACTGTCGACCCCGAAGGTGGCCATGCAGGTATCGACCAGGTCCTTTGCGAGAATGTACACCTCGTCTCCGCCGACATCCACGGCGGCATAGGTGAATTCGGGGTGCAGGGCAATCGCCAGGTTCGCCGGTATCGTCCAGGGAGTGGTCGTCCAGATCACCACCGACACCTGTTTGCCTTTGACTTCCGGGATGATGTCGTCCACGGCGTCCACCATGGGGAATTTGACATAGATCGACGGGGAAGATGCGTCATAGTATTCGATTTCCGCCTCGGCCAGGGCGGTCTGGCAACTGCAGCACCAGTGAATCGGCTTCTTGCTCCTGAACAGGTTGTTCATCAGCCCGAACTTGAGGCACTCGGTGGCGATGATGGCTTCGTAACGGTAGTTCATGGTCAGATACGGGTTTTCCCATTCCCCCATCACGCCCAGACGCCGGAATTCTTCGCGCTGAATGTCGATGAACCTCTCGGCGTAGGCACGGCAGCGCCGTCTGAAGTCGGCCTGGGAAAGCTCAACCTTCTTATTCCCCATCTCCTTGTCCACGTTGTGCTCGATGGGCAGGCCATGGCAGTCCCAGCCCGGAACGTACACGGCGTCATAACCGGACATCTGCCGCGAGCGGACGATGATGTCCTTCAGGATTTTGTTGAGCGCCGTGCCCATGTGGATGTTGCCGTTGGCATAGGGAGGGCCGTCGTGCAGAATGAAAAGCTCCCGGTCCTTGGAAAACTCCCTGATCTTGTGGTACAAATTCGTTTCATCCCATGCCTTGATCTGTTCCGGCTCCCGATTGACCAGGTTGGCCTTCATGGGGAATTTTGTTTTCGGTAAATTGAGTGTCTGTTTGTAGTCCATCTTTGTGTCCTTTGTGCCTTTGTGGTTCTGTTCCATCAGTTTTTTTTTACGGCTCTATTTCTTTATGTGCTTTGGTCCATGGTGCCCATGGCCATCGACCCCACCGCCAGGTAGGCGAATCCCTTTTCAACCATGGCTCCGTAGTCGGGTATCATGCGCCGCCCATCCATGATCAGGTAAGGAGGCGCCACGGTGTCTTCGATGGTGCGCGACAACCCGCGGAATTCCTCGCAGTCGGATGAGATGAACAAGGCATCCGACCCGGTGAGGGCTTCCCTGGCGGTTTCGAAATAGGCGATCTTTTCAAATAAAACGTTCTTGCCGGGATCGAGCGCTTCCCTTGCCGCCTCGTTGGCCAGCGGGTCGTAGGCCCTGACGGCGGCCACGCCCTTTGACAGCAGGGATTCGATCACCTTGATGGAGGAAGCGTCACGCATGTCGTTGGTGTTCTTCTTGAAGGCCAGGCCCAGGACGGCGATGGTCTTGTTGTTGAGATTGAACCCCGCTTCCGACGCGGCGCGATCCACCAGGTAGACTTTCTGGCGCTCATTCACTTCATAGGAAGCCTCCAGCATCTTGGTGCTTACATTGGCGCGCCGCAGCTGGTAGATCAGGGAGGCGATGTCCTTGCCGAAGCAGCTCCCCCCGGCGCCGTTGCTCACGAAGGACCCCCAGGTGCTGATCCTGTCGTCGGCGGTCACCCCCATTCTGAGGTCGTCGATGTTGATGTTGGGAATGGTTTCGCCCAGTTTGGCGCCCACACCGTTCCAGAAGGATATATACGTCAGCAGCATGGTGTTGGCCACGTATTTGACGGCTTCCGCTGTCTCGGGCGTCGTTTCCAGGTACTTGGTCTGGACGTGGTGGACAAACTTGGCGTAAATGCGTCGCAGAATCACGAAGTCTTCCTCGAAATCGCAGCCTACGACGATACGGTCCGGCTTCCTGGCCTCGGGTACGGCCGTGCCCTCGGCCAGGAACTCCGGATTCGAGGCCACACCGAAATTCTCGACCCCGTGGCCTTCCATCACCGTCTTCAAATGCCGTACGGTTCCGATGGGTACGGTGCTCTTGTTGACGACGACCACCCGCCGTTTGTCCTGCCTGGCGGACAGCTTGGCCCCGATAGTGTCGATGGCCGCGTCGTAGTAGGTCAGGTTGGTGGACCCGTCCCGGTTGGGGGGGGTCGGCAGACACAGGAAGATGGCGTCGGTGCCCTCGATGATTTCATCCAGATTCGTGGAAAAAAAGAGGTGCCGGCCGTGAACCTTCTTTATGATATCGGTCAGGCCCGGTTCGTTCACATACCTGACGATCCGGTCGGCTTCACTGCTCGCAAAAGCCTCTATCTTGTCGGGGTCGTTGTCATAGGCGTAGACCTCGTGTCCGAATTCCGAACAGACGGCCGCGTGCACCAACCCCACATAGCCGGTTCCCGCCACAATGATTTTCATAACGCCTCCATACATGTATCTTCACTTCAGCAAGGGCCCGGCTGTTTTTCCATAAATCCTGTGGTGATGACAACCTTTACGGCGAACCCTCGACGACCTTTGGAATTCGAAATGAATTTATATATAAGATTTGCAATGATTACACAAGCAAAGAATGCCGTTTGCCCCGGTGATTGAACGTGTGGTATATTTCACCACCATGATGAAATCTTCGCCAAGCCGGTTCCATCTCGCTCCCATCGTGTCGACGGGTCTCGTTGCCGCCTACATCGTGGGGAGCCTGCAGGTCTACGCCAGCAACGCCCACCTTCTTAAAACCGTAACGCTTCTGGCAAATGCCGGCTACCTGACCGTGCCCAACCGGTTGATCGCGCCCTATCTGAAAAGCCTCGCCACCGCCCTCATGGGGGGGGTGTTCTTCGCCTTGAGCATCGGCGCCGGCGTCACCCTGACGGCTTTTCTTATGGCTTTGACCTGGAAAACCATCGGCCGTCGCAAAAAGTCCCTGGCGGTTCTGCTCGCCCTGCCCTGGATCGCCCTGACCGCCGGTGTCAATCTCAAAGGGGTGTCGGTTTTTCCGTCACTCTATTTTACCCTCGTGCCGCTCCTGGTGGCCGCACTCACCCTCAGGTTCACCCCGGATCGCCTCGACCGCTCCGCATGGATCCGGATGGGACTGCATGGGGCGCTGGTGCTGATTCTGGCGGCTGCCTGGTCAACCCAAGCCGGCAGCGGGATGTTCATCACCATCAGGGACCGCCTGCTTTTGTCCAATCCCGTGGGCATCGGCGTCAATGATTTTTACTACCGCTACACGCTTTACCCTGCCGAGGCCTTTAAATCCCTGCATCAGAAAATGCTCAAAACCTGCCGCCTGCACGGTTTCAGCGATCCGGTGTCGAAAAGGAAAATTTTACGGCGATTGTCCGCGTACAACTACCTTGCCCTGGGGAACGGCAAAACCCGCTCCGGCGCCGCTGCGGCCAGTGCGTCGGCCGACAACCGGGCTGCCCGGGCATCCGTGGATCTGACGGTTTCTGCCGGCAACGACACCTTGCTGCTAGCCAACGGCAGCCGACCGGTGATGGAAATCTCTTCCAAAGAATTTCTTGAAAAAACCGCTTGGGTGCTGAAATCCTTTTCCGAAAAATGCGACCGGCATCTTCTTTTTCGGCAGGCAACCTTCCTGTCCCTCCTGGTGGGGTTTCCCATTGTCCTATACGTCGGCCTCCAGTTCCTGCTGGCAGGCTTTTTGTCCCTGTTCATCAAACCGGGTGCCGCCGCCGTCGCCGCCGCATTGCTTTGCCTCGTCGCCGGGACCTCGATGCTCATTCCCGTGCGCAGCGGCATGGACGGAAAAATTACGGCGGACAGGATTCCGGCGCTTTTGCAGAGCGAGAAGTGGCAGGACCGCGTCGCAGCGCTGAAGGCCATCGCCGGACAAAAAAAGAACCGGGAATTCGGAACCGGAATGCAAACATTGACAAACGATCCGCACATTCCCGTGCGGTACTGGCTGGCGCGAAGCCTGGCCCGCACCCGAGGCTCCCGGGCTCACACGGCGTTGCTGGAACTGATGGGAGATCCGCAGCCCATCGTTGCCTGCCAGGCGCTTTACAGCCTCGGCAGACGCAGAGACAAACGCGCAATCAACGCAATTCTATACCAAATCAGTCATTCGGACCACTGGTACGTCCAGTGGTACGGATACAACGCCCTTAAGGCTTTGGGATGGCGGCAAAAAATATCGATCTGAAAATCCTGGCTGCCTGTACAGCGGTGGTCATGGTCGTGGAAAGCGGGCTCTACTGGGCAGCCGGGTCGGAAAGCATTTCACCGCTGGCCCTGATCGGGGGGGCAAGGGTTCTGGAGGGGCTGCTGATCCTGGTCTTGATTGCGAAAGCGTGCCCGGGCGGCCTGGCCGCCATCGGCCTTTCCAGGCGCGGCGTGGTTTCCGGAATCAGGCAGGGGTTGATCTGGTCGGCGGCTTTCGGGGCGCTGGTCGCGCTCGTGTGCCTGCTCGTTTATATGGCTGCCGGCATCAACGCCCTGGCGCGCATGCACGCCGCCGACGCCGAATCGACCCGGACCCTGGTCCTCTTTTTCATCGTGGGCGGCGGCGTGAGCCCCGTAGCCGAGGAGATCTTTTTCCGGGGCGTTCTCTACGGCTACCTGCGGCGCTGGGGTGTCTTGACGGCGGTCATCTTCAGCACCCTTCTTTTTGCCCTGGCGCACGCTGCCCGGGGAGGATTTCCCCTGACCCAGTCCGTCGGCGGGTTGTTGTTTGCCCTGGCCTACGAAAGGGAGCGCAGCCTGCTGGTGCCCATCGTGATTCACGTTCTTGGGAACCTGGCCATCTTTTCCGTCACCCTCTTTTAGATTGTTTTCCATGGGCG
>JAJDNW010000106.1 GCA_022340465.1 Deltaproteobacteria bacterium
AACGTTTTATTTAAGTCGGCGATACGGGATGCGAGGTTGACGGTGCCGCCGATGAGCGCATACGACAGCCTGTCATGACTTCCGGTGTTGCCGGCCAGCAGCTTTCCCGTGTGAATGCCGATACCGTGCCGGAACGGTTCCTTGCCGTCCCGGATGCGTTCACGGTTCAGCTCATCGAGCGCTTGGCGCATTTCCAATGCGGCCTGCACGGCCAGATCGGGGTGATCGTCCAGGCTGATGGGCACGCCGAAAACCGCTTCGATCTCGTCCCCCACGTACTGCAGCACCAATCCGTGGTACTTGCGAATGGCCTTTTCCATAGCCGTAAAATACGCCCGCATGCTCCGGATCACCTCTTCGGGTTCATTTTTTTCCACATAGCGGGTGAAGTCCCGCAGATCCGAAAACAGCAAGGTTCCTTCGGTACGTTCGCCGTCCACCGGAATGTGGTCGCTGAGGATGCGGTCCCGGATCTCGGGCGTGACGTATTTACCGAAACTCATGTAGCAGATATCCCGCTCCTGCAACCCGACGATCAGGTCATTGGTTTTCGCGGCAATCTGGCCGAACTCATCGTTGCTGACGAGGGGAACCCGGGTGTCGTAGTTGCCGTTGGTAACCTCCTCCAACACCTGGAGCTGAATATTGATGACCCGCTTGAGATTGCGGGAGTACCGCTTGATGATGATCATGCTGACTGTCATTGTGGCCACAAACACGAACAGGATCTCCTTGAAAACGGCCCAGTAAATACTCTGGTCGGAAAAACCCTGCTTTCCCCCGAGGTAATAGATATCCAGCAGCACGACCATCAGGATGACAAAAGCCATGAAAAAGGTCATCGTGGCCATGAAGAACGCCATTTTTTTACTGACGGTCAACAGCATTTTGCGCGGTGATTCAACGCGGTGCTTCGAGTTCTCCAAAACCGTTATGAACTGAGCCTCGGTGTCCAGAAAACCGAGCATCCCGCCAAAGATGCCGAAGAAAAATCCGGCGATAATTATCTTGATGGCGGTGGAAAAAAACGCCCCGTAGTAGAAGTAGTAAACAGCGGCAACAAGCAGTCCGATTGCGGACCAGACAGTCAAATCCGCAACAAACCCTTTCCAGGAAAGACGATAATGGGGGTGCTCCGCAGAATCGTCAGCGATCATTTCCCGGGCGGTTCTGCGGAATAGATACAGACGCAGCGGCAGCAACAGGGCCACGGCGGCGGAAATCGTTCCTGCGGCCTTTGGATACCCGAGGCCGACCAGAAACGGTCAGACCTGAGCGCCATAGACGACCAGTACCGCGGCGAATGCGATGTAGGTAACGGCTATTTTCAGCATACTCCCATCCTTTGAAGCACTTGTTAAATTAGTGACCGCTTCTAAACGATTTTGGTCGTCTCAGTGTGCCAGAACAGGCGTATAGCGGCCAATATAGAAGAAAAGAAACCCCGACCCGTGAGATAGTATCAATAATCCTGTAACGAGTCAAACAACGGCTTTCGCCAACTATCCACCGTACCCCCGGCGACAAGTTTCACGACGTTGTACCCCGATCATGCCTTGGCAATAAAATTTTCTTAAAAATCTATATAACCGCGGTTGCCGTTCCCGGCAGATTGATCGATATCTCTTTCATATTTTTTTTCGAGTGCTTTCGCTCGCGCGGAAAATCTTATAACTGAACCAAATTCGGCTGCAGATAGAGAAACAATAGGCAGTTGATCCCATCTGTTTTTATCATAGCTGACGGACTGCAATCTAAACGCAATTAAAATAGCGTTTCGCGTAGAATTAATTTGAGGTCAATCATTGGAAAAGGTACCCAATGGGAAACGTAGTTTCGGAACGGTATTTTGCCAAACGCTATAAAGGATTGAAATACGATCCAAAAGGTGCCAAATACGGTTCTGACCCCGGCGTTGCAGCTGCAAGATGAACTGAACCCGAACAGGACTTATATGAGAGCCGACACCTTTCATACGCTTCCGGACCGATCCATTGTCACAACCCTGAGAGTGTTTCTGCCCTTCGCCCTCGGCTATTTCCTCTCCTATCTCTATCGGGTCGTCAACGCCGTCATCGCACCGGATCTGGTCGGCGACCTGGGCATCGGCCCCTCTGCTCTGGGACTGCTGACCGCCACCTATTTCATCGCCTTCGCATCCTCTCAGCTGCCGTTGGGAGTCTTGCTGGACCGTTTCGGACCCCGCAGAACCGAGGCCGTTCTGCTGCTCTTTGCCGGACTCGGGGCCTTCGTTTTTGCACGCTCCGGCAGCCTTACCGGGCTGATCATCGGCCGGGCGTTTATCGGTTTCGGCGTGTCGGCCTGTCTGATGGCCGCCTTCAAAGCCTATGTGCTGTGGTTTCCGGAAGAGCAGTGGCCGATGATCAACGGCTTCCAGATGGCCGCCGGCGGTCTGGGCGCCCTGGCGGCTACCACCCCGGTGGAGGCTTCGCTGCAGATCACCAACTGGAGGGGATTGTTTACTTTCCTGGGACTGTTGACCCTGCTGATAGCGGTAGCCATCTACTTGGTGGTTCCGGAGAAACCATCCCAAAACAGGAAGGAACGATTCAGTGAACAACTCCGTGGAATCCGTGAGGTATTCGCCAGCCCGGAATTCTGGCGGACGGCCCCTCTGACCACCATGTCCCAGGCGGCTTTTCTGTCTATTCAGGGCCTATGGGCCGGCCCCTGGCTCAAGGATGTGGCCGGCATGGATCGCATGGCCGTGGCCGGATCCCTTCAGTGGGTGGCGGTAGCCATGGTGGCGGGCTTCATTGGGTTGGGGGGATTGGCCAAGCAGATGGACCGACACGGCATCAGCGTGCTGTCAACCGCCATCGCCGGGATGGTCCTGTTCATGACCGTTCAAGCGGCGGTTATTCTCGGCTTTGTAGCCAGCCCCCTGCTGCTCTGGATCTGCTTCGGCTTTTTCGGCACCTCGGGTATCATCGCCTATGCATCGCTTTCGCAACACTTTCCCAGTCACCTTTCCGGCCGGGTGACAACGGGCGTCAACCTGCTGGTGTTTATCGCCGCATTTGCGGGCCAGTGGCTCATCGGCACCATTATCGGTCTCTGGCCCGTCACCGCAGACGGCGCTTATGCCCTGCCGGGATATCAGGCGGGATTCGCGGTCATGCTGGGGGCACAGGTTCTTTGCCTGATATGGTTCGCCATTGCCTCGATCAGGGGACGGAAATCAGCGACCTTCGGCTGAGCCGGTGGCTTATGAAAGGGCTTAGGGCACCACCCACAAGGCCCCGTTGGATATCCTGTTGATCATGTAGCGGGAAGCGCTACCCATGAAAAAGGACTTGTTGACGCCGCGTCTGCCGACCACCACCGTGCTGAAATTGCCCTTTTGTGCAACATCCATAATAGCCTTGCCGATTCTAAGGGTTCCCCTGACGCTTTCGATGGTGAGCCTCTCCCTGGAAATTCCGGCATCTTCAAACTTTTTCACGGCGTGAGGCCAAAACCGATCGATGCCGGCCTTGTCACCACGGGCAACCATCTTCTCCAGCTCGGGATCGGGCCGCTCTGCAAGGTCCGTCTCGCAGTAGCTGCCGCCGTTGCTGGTCACGTGCAGCAGGGTCAGGCGGACGTCGGGATTGCTGCGCAGGATGAAGCTGACGTGATCCACCGCCCGCAAAGAGGCCTCAGAGCCATCGACGGCGATTAGCATATCTCGCGTGGGCGACACATCACCATCCACCAGCCAGACCGGGATGACCTGGGACTGCTCCAGGATGTCGGTGGTGACACTGCCGGCATACATTTTCTGAAGACCTGAAATTCCCCTGCGTCCCACCACCACTGCGTCATACTGCCCATCCTGGGCGAATTCGATGATGTCCTTTGCATACCCAAGCTTTCTGATACGGGTGACGCATTCAATCCGATCCCCGGGTATGCCGCTCCCTTCCAACACCGCTCTACAGCCATCCAGCAGCTCGCCTGCCGCCGTCTCGTTATCACCGGCAACTTTTTTCAGCTGTTTCCTGGCCGCTGCACTTTTGCGAGCCTCATCCCGGAGAAAAAGGGATATCATCGGTTGAATGTGCAACAGCACGTAGTGCAGGTCGTCGATGGTGGAGGAAAGCTGTGCGGCATAGTTCAATGCCTTGCCCGATGGCTGCGATTTGTCCACCGCCAGTAATATTTTTTTTTGCACTTCCCATTCTCCTCTTCTGATTTCTGACCTTCTTTCCGCTTCAGCCGACTACTGACCACCGGCATCCGCCCTCTTTCCGGCCACCTTCACAATCGCTCCCCTGGCCTGAATGCCCGTTATAACCGCGCGGGGGACCGCCGCCATGGAGATGGCCACCCTGTCCTCGATGGGCCTTGCCGACAACGTTTCCATGGCCAGCACCTCGGCGACGCCGCTCTACACCTTGATTTTACCTATCCTGATGCGATAACGGTTGTCCTCGGCGTGGGGTTATGTCCGTGCAATGCACCGATCTACCCCGCAATGGCCTTCGCCAGTCTGGCAACGCCTTTTTCAAGGTCGTCCCTGTTGTAGTAGGAGAAACAAAGCCGCAGGTAGTCGTTGAACCCCTGCACGCTGGAAAAACGGCAGCCCGGTTGAAATCCGACCCGCTGTTGTTTTGCCGCGACCAGGAGTTTTCCCGCATCCCTTCCGTCCTTGAATCGGGCCCAGATGAAAAACCCGCCCTCCGGTATCCGAAAATCGAGTTCCGGAATCCTTTCCTGCAGCCGCTTCCCAAAAAACGCCTTGCGCCTTTTGTAGGTATCCTTGAAACCATCTAGTATTTCCTTTTGCAGGCCAAGGTCGATCACACTGGCAACGATGCCGGCAGTGAACGGGTTCGATCCGCCGCCGCTGTCCAAAAGACCGCACATCGAAACGCGCTCCAGGATTTTTTTATCGGCCTGCATCCACCCCAGCCTGAGTCCCGGCGCCAGAATCTTCGAAAACGATCCCAGTGAAACCACACCCTCGGCACCTTTAAAAGCAGCCATGGGAGGAGGAGGCTTCTCCCCGTAGGAAAGCAGTTGGTAAACCTCGTCTGCAACAACCAGGAAATCGTATTGGTTGCTCAACCGAATCAACGCTTCACGCCTTTTCTCGGAAAGGGTTACGCCTGCGGGGTTGTGGAACACCGGAATGGTGTAAACCAGCTTGGGGCGGTATTTTTTCACCCTCGCTTCCAGTCCCTCAACGATCAGGCCGTTGCGGTCCATGGGTGCGCCGACGACGTTGAGGTGGTGATCGGCAAAAATTCGCAGGGCGAGAAAATAGGAAGGTTCCTCGACGATGATGGTGTCCCCCGGTTTGACGAAGAGGGTGCATATCAGGTCCAAGGCTTGGGAAATCCCCGCGGTTATCAATATCTCTTCCCTATCCATGCGCAGACCGCAAGCGTCACTTAGAAATGCCGCCAGCGCCACCCGCAAACGGTCACTGCCCTGCTGTGCCCCGTACTGCAGTATTTCGGGGTTCGCCTCGCTCAACTGGTGATCCGCAGCCCGTTTTATTTTTTTCAGGGGCAGCAGTTCCACCTGAGGCTGTCCGACGCCGAGATCGATGACCCCCTTCGGTACGCTTGCCTGGGTTATCTGATATTTTTTCATTTTCCAGTTAGAAGCCCCTCCCTGCAAAAGGGTATGCAGTGACCGCTCTTTGGCGGGCCTCAACCCGATGTTCCCTCAAGGTTGCAACCCGGCGCTGGGGTTTATTTGTCCATTGACGGCATAACAGATCCTTGGCTATAATCTAACCTGAATAAACTGAAAATAATAATGTCTAATATCAAAATGCTAAACAATTTCAAATGATCCAATAAAAAAATAAAGGATCCGAGGGTCCAAGGATTCCAGGGGCCAGGGGTAAGACCATAGAGGTCAGACGCCTTACGGTTCACTGAATACGGCTCAGGGTACAGGGTGCAATGTGCAGACCGCTCAACGCATGATGCTTTGAAATTGCCGTGCGCCATCCGTTTTACGTTTAACATTTCACGGTTCACGACTTAATACGGGGCACGCCGTATACCGTGCACCGTACACCGTATACCGTTTTAAATTTGAATTTGGTGAATTAGAATTTTCGACTTTTTACATCCGGCCCCTTGGAGCAAGCATGTCCGCTAACGAAGCCGTTGACAAGTGCCTTCTGGATGCCCTGGAAAACATCGAAAACTTTATCAGGGAAACGACCGGGAAGCCGGCAACGGCCCGGGAAATCGCCAATGCCCTGAAACGCTATTTCGTTCTCAATGAAATCAAGGCACACATTGTCATGGACAGGGAGGGAGGGTAGCGCTTGGGAAAAAAGCAGCCGTCATCGGAACTGAACATACTGGAACATGATTACAGCATCCGCTCCTATGAAGTGGACGCCGCCGGCAGACTCTCCATACCTTCGATCTTCAACCTGCTCCAGAATGCCGCCAGCGAACATGCCTTGAGGCTGGGTGTCTCCGTTCACCAGCTGCTGGAAAAAAACATAACCTGGGTGCTCTCGCGTATGATCTTGAGAATGGAATCGTTTCCTGCCTGGAGGGATCGCATCCGGGTCAGAACCTGGCCGTCAGGCATGCAAACCGTCTTTGCTTTGAGGGATTTCGAAATCCGGGATCATGAAGGGCGCACCATTGGCCGTGCTACAAGCGCCTGGATCGTTATCGATGCCGACAAGCGCAGACCCATGCGTCCCACGTCGCTCGCCGACCAGATCAACGCCATCGAGGGACTGCACGCACTGGACCACCCGCTCAATAAATTGCCCAAATGTGAAGCCCCCCAACACCAAAGCGACTTTTTTGTACGCTACCACGACCTGGACATCAATCAGCACGTTAACAACGTCAGCTACATTGAATGGCTCCTGGAGAGCGTGCCCGCATTCGGCCGCGAAGATCTCACCCTCCGGGAGCTCGAACTCAATTTTTTGGGTGAAGCGTTCAAAGGGGACCGGGTTATCGCCAAGTGCCGAGTGGAAGACGCTTTACAACCGCGTTTTTCCCATACCATCTTCCGGGAGGAAGACCAGGCGGAGCTGATCCGGGCCCGCACCCTCTGGCATCAAAAGTGAAGATCACAAGCAGACAACAATCGATACTCAAATACGTTCAGGTTAACATCCCGCTGCGGATGCTGGTCGAATCATACTTTCCGCTTTTTAGGGATAACGGTATCAACCCTGAAATCGGCATCGATGCGGATGTTCTGGAGCATCGCACCCGGTTTGACTTCGAAAAGATCTCTCGTTCCCTGGCCGCTTATGGCCCCCGCATCACCATGCACGGCCCCTTCATCGACTTGTCGGCCGGCTCCAAGGACCCCCGTATCAGGGAGATCACGCGTAAACGGCTGGAACAGTTTCTTGAAATCGTACCGTTTTTCAAACCCGTCACAGTGGTTTGCCATGCCGGTTATGATGCAAAGCGCTATGCGTTTTTCAAAGAAGAATGGATCGAAAACAGTCTGCTGTTATGGTCCTGGTTCGCCGGGAAGCTGAACAAAAACGGTGTTCGCCTGATGCTGGAGAACGTGTACGAAAAGAATCCTTTGGAAATGCAAATGCTGCTGGACAGACTCCGGCGCAAACATGTCGGTCTCTGCCTGGACACAGGGCATCTGTGGTCTTTCGGTCAATCCACGCCCGAAATCTGGATCGACACCCTCGGTGAGTTTATCGGCCAGTTTCACCTGCATGACAACGACCGCACTTTCGACCACCACTTGGGAATGGGGTCGGGCAACATCGATTTCGAGCCGGTCTGGCGTTTCATCGGGTCAACGACACACGATCCCCCGGTTGTCACCTTGGAACCGCACACGCAAAAAGACCTGATAAACAGTCTGGTGTACCTGGAGCCGTATGCCGACCTGCTGCACCGGTTGTCATAATTTTATTGGCGATTAATCTTCAAAAAAATGTCACTCTGTCAAACGCAATAGATGGCCAGTGAGGTTGACTTCAACGTTGCAACTGTGAGGTTGATCATGACCAGCGAATCCAATGATCTCTATCCGGACAAAGGCGCAAGAGAAGACGGCGCAACCCGCCCCGGCAAAGGGGAAAAAACTGCAACCGCAGAAGGAGGCTCGACGACGGAAGCCTATGACGCCATCGCCTATGACGTTCGGGTCAATGCCATCAAGCACCTGATAGAAGCTTTCGGCGAAAGGCATCTCACGCGTGAATACACCACCTACGCCCTCAATCTCTGCGACAAGGTTTCGTTGACGCCGGACCTGGACATTCTGCGGGGTCAAAAGTCAATCTGGGCGGCCGCCCTTGTCCACGTCATGGCACGGCTGAATCTGCTTTTCGACACCAATAGCGACGTGGTCCTGACGCCGGCGTTGATCTGTTCACATTTCAAAACGGTCAAATCGACGGTCGGGAATCGGGCCTCGCAGATCCAAAAAGTGTGCGGGCTTGTCCCGGGCGCAAGAGGTTTCTGCCGACAGGAAAAAGCGGATGTCAAACCCGGCGGCAGCAAACAGATGAATTTGTTTAACGATTAACTTTCTTGTATGATTTTATGAAACCTGTACTGATTATCAAACTTGGCGACAGCCTCCCTGAACTCGTTGAATACAAAGGGGACTTTGAAGACTGGCTTATGGCGCCCATGCACGCGGCCTCCCTGGAAACGCATGTCGTCGACCCCCGACGGGGGACGGAACTGCCGCCGCCGGAAGCGTTCGCGGGGATTCTGCTGACCGGATCCCATGCCATGGTCACCGACAGCGAATCGTGGAGCCGCAGAACCGCCGCCTGGTTGCCCGGGGCCGTTCGCTCCGGCCCGCCGCTGTTAGGCGTGTGCTACGGCCACCAGCTGCTGGCGGAAGCCATGGGTGGAACCGTCGGCAATCATCCGCGTGGTACGGAGATGGGAACCGTAACTGTCGGCCTGACGGCCGGGGCCGGCAACGACCCCCTCATGCAAACGCTTCCTCAAAACCTGCCGGCGCATGCCAGTCACTCGCAAACCGTGATTACCCTGCCGCCGGAAGCCGTTCTGCTGGCGTCCAACGCCTGGGAAGCCCATCACGCCTTTTCCATCGGCGACTGCGCCTGGGGTATCCAGTTCCACCCCGAGTTCGATGCCGCCATCATGTCCACCTACATCAAAGCGTTTAGCGCCGCCCTGAAAAAACAGGGCCAAAACACCGAGAGGTTGCTGAAACACGTGCAGGAAACCCCCGACAGCCGGAGAGTGCTGGAACGGTTTGCGCAGATCGTCCTGGAAAAAGAAAGGGGCAGATAATCGAAGCGGGCCTCACAAAAAACACGAAATACTTAAAACGGATCCCCGCGGCAAGCCGCGGGGATCCGTTTTTTTCCGCTTTGTTATCGCTTTCAGCAATCAGCTGGTGCTCTCCAGCGCTTGAGCCGCCATAACGCCGGCAGGCTTTTCTGAATAGCCGCTGCCGGAGACCGAAGCGCCGACACCGCGATAGGTGGAAACCTCGAAATCCGGGTAGGCGTTGCCTCCGTGCTCCGAGAAATCCAGGCCTTCCAGCTCCTCTTCGGGGGAGACCCTCAAGCCGATGGTCTTGTCAACGAGCTTGAACAGGACAAAGGCAACCGGGAACACCCACAAAAAGCAGGCCGCGATTCCCAGAACCTGGACGCCGATAATCTTGGCGGAAGTGCCGCCGATGTTGAAAATTCCGGCCGCCAGCGTCCCCCAGGCGCCGTTGACGCCGTGAACCGAGATGGCGCCGACGGGATCGTCGATTCTGATTTTGTCGAAAAACAGTACCGACACCAGCACCAGCACACCGGCTATCGCGCCGATGATTACCGCACTCAACGGTGAAACGTTGGCACAGGGAGCCGTAATGGCCACCAGGCCCGCCAGGGCGCCGTTCAGGCTCATACCCACTTCGGGTTTCCCGAACTTGAGCCAGGAGGTGTACATGGCCACAACACAACCGGCAGCCGCAGCCAGGTTGGTGTTGACGAAAATCATGGCAATATCCGTGTTGGCCGCCGTGGTGGAACCGGGATTGAAGCCGAACCACCCCAGCCACAGGATAAAGACGCCCAAGGCCGCCAGCGGCAGGTTGTGTCCCAGAATAGGTTTGATTTTGCCGTCCTTGGTGTACTTGCCCAGTCGCGGACCGAGAACGATGGTGCCCGCCAGTGCAGCCCAGCCGCCCACGGAATGAACCACCGTGGAACCGGCAAAGTCGATGAAACCGAGGCCTTCCAGCCAGCCGCTGCCGTTAAAGAGGCTGCCCCAGGCCCAGCTGCCGAACACGGGATAGACAAGCGCGCTTATTACGGCGCTGTAGATCAGATACCCGCCGAATTTGGTCCTCTCTGCCATGGCTCCGGACACGATAGTGGCGGCTGTCGCGCAGAAAACGACCTGGAACATCCAGAAGGCCAGCACCCAGGGATCTCCGCCGAAAGAAAAATCGCTCAGAAAAAATCCCGATGTGCCGAACCAGCCGGTGCCGCTGACACCGAACATGATCCCGAACCCGATGGCCCAGAATGCCAGGGTGCCCACGGAAAAATCCATGAGGTTTTTCATCATGATGTTGACCGCATTCTTGGCCCGGGTAAAACCGGCTTCCACCATGGCAAAACCGGCCTGCATGAAGAATACCAGGGCGGCCGCCACCAGGGTCCAGACATAGTCGGCATGGGTTTGCACCATGTCGATGGCCGCTTTGTTCGACTCGACCGTGGGTACTTCGTCGGCGGCCAGGGCGTATGAGATGCTGAAAAGCAGAATGATTGTCATTAATAGAATCTTTTTCATGTCGTGCTTCCTCCTAAATTCATATGGCTTCAATTGCATAGAAATTCCAGTTTAGATGGCGTCCTGGCCGGTGACACCGATCTTGCTCAGCCCGTCCTTGACGTCGCCCAGTTTGAACGGTTTGATGACTGCTTCAATTTTCTTGATCGAAAAATCTCCTTTTAGCGCTTTGTCTTGATCCTGATCGTTTAATCGGTCATGATTGCAATCGCGTGAACATGTTGCTAACCAGTCTAAGCAATTCAAGTGCCAAAAAGTGCCTTCCCATCTGACAATATTTTTAACTATTTGAATAATATTGATATTTTGGTTAAAAATACATGCGGTCATGGCAACCGATCTGCAATTAGTTATTACATAATTGTATCGATATTAATTTATAATTACAAAATTGTAACTATAAAATGGGTCTTTTTTCAATTTTGTACCGCATAACACAGCGGATTTTTACGTTTCATTTTTCAGCCCCATTTACTATATACAGATTAGGTTTGAAATTGACTCGAAACAAACGGATCGTCCGAAGGAGGACCAGCGCATGTACATCAATGGAAAATGGATGACGGACGCCGGAAAACGTTTTGCCGTTTTCAATCCGGCTACGGGAAAGAAAATCGGAGAGGTTGCCGACGGCGGGACCGAAGAGACGATCGCAGCCATCGAGGCCGCCCACACGGCCTTCCCGTCCTGGTCAAAAACCACCGCCTATCAACGCTCCCGATATCTCTACCAGGCCTACGGCCTCATGATGGAAAACAAGGAGCATCTCGCCGAGGTCATGACCACGGAACAGGGAAAGCCCCTCCAGGCGGCCAGAAACGAAGTCCAGTACGGTGCCGATTTCCTGCTGTGGTTCGCCGAAGAAGCCAAGCGGGTGTACGGCGAAACCATTCCGGCCCCCCGACCCGATCAGCGCTTTATGGTCCTGCACCAACCGGTGGGTGTCGTCGGCGCGATCACGCCCTGGAACTATCCCATCTCCATGATCACCCGCAAGGTGGCCCCGGCCCTGGCCGCGGGCTGCACCATCGTGCTGAAACCTGCGGAAGCCACCCCGATATGCGCCGTCGAGACCTTCAAAATCCTGGAAAAGGCGGGGATCCCTCCCGGCGTGGCCAACCTGGTAACGGCCCTGGACCCTTCCCCGGTCGGACAGGAATTCCTCTCTAATCCCCTGGTCCGCAAGCTGACCTTCACCGGGTCCACCGGCGTAGGCAAACTGCTGGCCAGAGGTGCTGCGGAACAGATGAAACGAATATCCCTGGAACTGGGCGGTCATGCCCCCTTTATCGTTTTCGAGGACGCCGACCCGGTTTATGCAGCCAAGGGCGCCATGCTGGTAAAATTCCTGAACACCGGCCAGGCCTGCATCAGCCCCAACCGTATTTTTGTACACAAAAGCGGCCTGGAGGCGTTTATGAAGGAAGCCCGCCACCGGGTGGCGGTCATGAAGGCGGGCAACGGCATGGAAAGCGGCGTACGCGTCGGCCCCCTGGTCGGACCCGAGGCCCTTAAGAAGGTCGAAAGGCAGGTGAACGATGCCCTGGACAAAGGCGCCGAGCTGGTTATCGGTGGCAAACGCCTGACAGAAGAGGGATTGGACAAGGGTTATTTTTACGCACCGACCATTTTGCGGGGTGTCACCCCGGACATGCGGATATACCGGGAGGAGACCTTCGGACCGGTGGCCCCGGTCATCGCCTTCGAATCCGAAGAAGAGGTCATCGAGATGGCCAACGACACCGTTTACGGGCTGGCATCTTATGTCTACACGCGGGATATCTCACGGGCCATGCGCATGTTCGAAGCCCTACGCTTCGGCATCGTGGGCATCAACGACATCAATCCCACGGCGGCAGCGGCACCCTTCGGCGGCATGAAGGAGAGCGGCCTGGGGCGGGAAGGCGGGCGGGAAGGCATCGCCGAGTACCTGGAAACCAAGTTGGGCGGCTTTTCGGTTTGATCGACAGGCGATGTGAAAGTCGTCGAAGTGCCGCTATTTCTGCGCATAGGTCTTGACGATGCCCCCGTCCAGCAGGAGGTCTCCGCCTATCAGGTATTTTGCAAACCGGGAAAAACCGAACACAAAGAGATTCCCCACCTCTATGGGGCTCATCATCTCTTTGACCCGAGACGACCCCATCATCACATCGGAAACGACCGCCTCCTCGCTGATGCCGCGTTGCCTGGCCTGAGCGGGAATCTGCCCCAGCGCCAAACCGGTTTTCACAAACCCCGTGCTGACGGTAAAAGACCGGATTTCCCCCATGCCCTCGGCAGCAATGCTCTGGGTCAAGGCCCGCAAACCGAATTTCATGATATTGTAAGCCGGTTTGTTGACGGTGCATATGTGGGCATGAATAGATGCCATATTCCCGATGGCGCCCGTACCTCCCCGGCTCCTGCGTATATGCGGCAGTACCAGCTTGGATAGATAAAACGGGGCCCTGAGCATCAGGCGATGCATATAGTCGAATTTTTCCATGGGGAAGTTTTCGATGGAATCGATGTGCTGAATACCGGCAATGTTGGCTAAAAACTTGATTGATCCCAGCTTGGCAGCTTCCTCGACGGCACGGGTCACCTCTTTGTCACGGGTGAGATCGGTCCGGATGAATACCATCTGGCCGCCCATCTCGCGGGCTAGTTTCCGGGTTTTCAGGCCCGCTTTTTCGTCGATGTCCAGTCCGGCAACCATGAGGCCGTTTGCAGCCGCCGCTATCGCCGTCGCTCGTCCAATCCCCGTTCCGGCTCCGGACACGATGCAAACATTGTCCTTGGAAAACTGGTTGTCCGCCAGTATCAATACATCCTCTTTTAAAATTTTCGGTTCGGTAATATCCATGTTTTCCCCTCCCGGGATAGCGGATCTGTTCGTCTCCAACAATAGACACCAGCGGTGGAGCACAGATACGATGAACACTTTTTCATGGCATCGCCCGATATCTATTTTACCGGACATCGTTCGATGGTGCACGGGAAAATCATGCTGCTTCCCGGTCGATGGCAGGCCGGTTGCTGCTGAATCGGGTGATCTGCTCGAAGGCGTGGGCCAGCTGCAGCACATCCAAATCCCTGTGATGCCGGCCGACGATCTGCAGTCCCACGGGCAGGCCTTCCCCCGTAAACCCACAGGGGACGGAAACGGCCGGCAAGCCGGTCAGGGTTACAAGGCAGTTCATGGCCATCCAGTCGATATAGGTGTCCATATGAACCCCTTCGATTTCCCTGACCCACTCCTGTTCTACAGGAAAAGGTGCCACCTGGGTAGTGGGAAGCAGTAGGAATTCATAGATTTTCAAAAAGGCGTGCACCCGCTGGTAAAACTCGCTTCGGGCCTCTTCGGCGCGGGCCACATCTCTGGCGGAAAGGCCGAGACCCTTGGTAATGTTCCAGACGACGGTGTCTTTCATGAGTTCGCCGTATTTTTCATAATCCCCGGCAAGGTCGAGGAACTGGAACGCCCTCAAGGTCTGAAAAGCATCGAAAGCGTCGCCGACATCTGGCTGGTTCTCGTCGATGCGACAGCCCATGGTTTGGAAGGCATCCAGGGATTGTCGACAGCATGCCGCAACCTGTGCTTGTACGGGAAACCTTCCCAGGTCGGTTGTCCAGGCAATGCGGGTGCCGTTGAAGTCCCGCTCCAAGGGCCCCGAAAAAACGGCGCCGGATTCGTCCATAGCCCCGGGCGCCCTGCTGTCCGGGCCGGCCATCACCGACAGCAACAGCGCCACGTCCCTCACCGTGCGTGCCATGGGCCCTTCTACGCTCAGGGTCTGCCAGGCGGATGTCGCCGGCCAGGCCGGTACGCGCCCGGGCGAAGGCCGCAAGCCGACCACGTTGCAGAAAGCGGCCGGATTGCGCAAAGACCCGCCCAGGTCGCTGCCGTCGGCCAGGGGCACCATTCCGGATGCCAGGGCGGCCGCCGCCCCGCCGCTGCTGCCGCCTGCCGTTCTGCTCAGGTCGTAGGGATTTCTGGTGATGCCGTAGACCTCGTTGAAGGTGTGTGACCCCGCCCCGAATTCAGGCGTGTTGGTCTTGCCGATAACAATGGCGCCGGCGGCCCGCAACCGCTCCACGAAAAGCTCGTCCTGATCGGGAATGAAATTTTTGTAGATCCGGGAACCGAACGTCGTAACGATGCCCCTGGTCAATGCCAGGTCTTTGACAGCCAGCGGCATCCCGTGAAGAGGCCCCAGTGGTTCTCCCCCCCGGATCTTTTCGTCGCAAGCCCGGGCGGCTTCCAACAACTCCTCGGGAGGGCGCAACGCGCAGAGGGCGTTGATCTTCGGGTTGACGTCCTCGATGCGATCGAGGAAGACCCGCAAAACCTCGACGGCGGAAAGCTCCTTTTGTCGGATCATGGCGGCGAGGTCGGTCGCGTCCATATAGTAAATCGGGTTGCCCATCACATCCGCTCCTCAGTAAAAAGTTCACGCACCTTATCCACCAGCACCTTGCCCATCACATTCCTGGGTATCGCTTTCACGAAAACGATCTTTTTGGGGCACTTCCAATCATGCAGGTGGCGGCGGCACTCCCGCGCCACCTGTTCCGCGCTCAGGTCGGCACCCTCCTTGAGAACAATGGCGGCCACCACCTTTTCACCCCATTTTTCATCCGGAATCCCCGCCACCACGACCACGCTCACGGCCTCCATCCGGTTGATAACCGCCTCGATCTCCTTGGGTGAAATGTTCTCCCCGCCTGAAATGATGATATTTTTCATACGGTCGGTCAGGTAATAATACCCCTGTCGGTCGACCCGGCCCAGGTCGCCGGTTTTGAACCACTCCCGGTGAAACGATGCGGCAGTGGCTTCGGGGTTTTTCCAGTAGCCTTTGGTAATCGATTTTCCTTTGAGCCAGATTTCACCGATTTCCCCCTCCGCAACATCCCTGCCTGTCCGGGGATCGACAATTCTCGCCACAACCCCCGGTAAAGGAATTCCTATAGAGCCGGGCTTCTTCTCACCCTTCAGGGGATTGGTAAAATTCATACCGGTTTCGGACATGCCCTCGCGCTCGACCGGTTCCCGGCCCAGTGTCTGCCGGATGCTTTCGAAGGTGCTCTCCAAAAGCGGTGCCGACCCGGAAGTCCACAGGCGAATGTGTTTGAAATCCCGCCTTTCCTGATCCTGTAATGCCCTGACCAACCGGATGTACATGGCCGGAACCGCCATGAAAACGGTGCAGGCAAGATTTCCCTGCTTTACCGACAGGACCTCGAGCGCCCTTCCCGCTTCGAACTTTTCCATCATGACCACATGCGATCCTGCCAGCATGGCGGTGTGAAAGGCAAAACACAGTCCATGGACATGAAACAAAGGCAGCGCATGGCAGATGGTATCGGCGGCACCGATTGCCCACACCCGGTTGATGTTCCGGGCGTCGTTGAGGAGGTTGGCGTGACTGAGAACAGCGCCTTTGGGTTTGCCGGTAGTCCCGGATGTGTAGATTATCAACGCAGGGTCATCTGGCGACATGTCAACAGCAGGCGCCTTTTCCTCGGCGCCCTGGTCCTGCGATCGAACGTCCGGTGCCAGACGGGTATCGACGACCAGGCTTTTCAATGCCGGGTTCAGTTCCCTTATGATCCTCGACCGTTCTTCATCCGCAACCACCAGGCAAGCGCCCGAGTCTTTCAGGAAGTAGTCCAGCTCGTTTTTTTTGAATCCCGGGTTCAAGGGCACGCTTATGGCACCTGCCTTTAGAATGCCCAGGTGGGCTATCAAAAAAACAGGGCATTTTTCCATTATCAGAAGCACCCGGTCGCCCTTGACGACGCCCAACCCAATCAGATTACGGGCAAAACCGTTTGCCAGCCGGTCCAGACGCCCGAAGCTTAGGGCCACATCGGGAATCCCATCCCGGATGAAGGTAAGCGCTCTCTTTTCGCCGCAGTTTTTTAGGCTTCTCGTCAGCACTTTTATGAATATCGTATCCATGTGATGCGCCACTCCCTGTTTTGGATATTTTTGCATGCCACCTAACAAGCAAAAAGGCAAGGCCCACACGATGTGCAACCCCCTGCCTTTTGGTTTGTAAACCATGCCCGGCGCTTCGAAGTACCGGCGCATTGTTTATGTGCAACGTTTTCTGCTCATTTTTCAAAAACGGTCGCAGCCTTTCCAAACTGCCCGTATGTACCGGCCAATAAGCCCCCGATGGTAATCTGATCCAGGCGCTCGAACATAGCGATGCTGGCCTCGAGCCATACCCAGCGGGACAGGCACTCTCCGGCGTTTTCGCAGACGCCGCACACTTTTTCGTCCGATTCCGCACATTCGGTGATCGCCGAGGTTTCCTCCAGCGTCCTGACGATGTCACCCACGGTGATGCTTTCCGGCGGCTTGTTCAGCATGTGCCCGCCAAGCGGCCCCCGCTGACTTTTTATCAACCCTGCCATCTTCAGCTTCCGGATCAGTTGCTCTAGGTATTTAAGGGAAATATTCTGGCGCCTGGAGACATCCCCGAGAGGAACCGGACCGTTCTTTGCGTGGACCGCCAGGTCAAGAATCAGCCGTGTGCCATATCTGCTTTTTGTCGTCAGTCGCATACGCGCCCCGTGTCGAACCTCACTCTATGGCTCTCTTTGTTTAGGATTATCTATGGCAATCGAACATTCCCGGAAGCAAGCTTGAGGGGAATGCTTTCGCTATCGCGATTCAACAGGGATTTTTCCTGTCATTTGTCCGGGTATGTCAAGAAAAAAAATAAACGTTCCCACTCCCGCCCAGACATAATAGATCTTAAAATAACTTGTTTCTACTTGGAGTTCTGTGCTTATACCCACCATTGCGCATCAATTCTCAACCTAAGTTATGGCTTATTTGTTTATGGCCAAGCCTAATGGCTCGACCTGGCCCAGAGGATCAGGCTTTTAATATTGGAAGAAAGGGTACACTGCCATGCCTAAACAAAACGCGTTTTTCCTGATGGTCCTGGTGACCTTGATCTGGAGTGCCAACGGCCTGATGATCAAGCTGGTGGACTGGCCCCCCATTGCTATCTCCGGCCTGCGCTCCCTGTTCGCCGTAATAGCACTGTTGCCTTTCATGAGGAAACCCAGCCGCTGGTTGTCTTTCAGAACGCTGGCCGGCGGCGGTGGATTTGCCGGGGCGCTGGTCACCTTTGTCATCGCCACCAAACTCACCACAGCGGCCAATGCCATTTTCCTTCAACTCACAGCCCCCGTGTATGTGGCCCTCCTGTCGGGATGGATCCTGAAGGAGCGTATCACCCTGCTGGACTGGCTCGTCACCGGTGCCATTCTCCTGGGAATGCTGCTTTTTTTCGGTGACCGTCTGACCATGGAGGGGTATTGGGGTAACCTAAGCGCCATCCTGAGCGCCGTGTGCTGGGCCATATTCGTCCTGATTTACCGCAGAGAAAAAGATGACGCGCCCCTTAAAATTCCCATCATAGGGCACATCATCTGCGTCCTTACCGGGCTGCCTTTTGTGATGACCGCCGGGTGGTGGCCCTCATCGGGCGGCATCTGGATCATCCCCATGGGGACTGTGGGTGCCGGGCTGTCGTTCGTCCTCTACACCTGGGTGATAAAGCGCCTTGCGGCCATCGAGGCCGTCATCACCCAGACGATCGAACCAATTTTCAATCCTGTGTGGGTTTTTCTGGTGGTGGGGGAGCGGCCGGGTCCCTGGGCTCTCCTGGGTGGGGTAATCGTGCTTTTTTCCGTTACCCTGCACGCAATTCTACGCAAGGAGAAGCCCTGAACCACTACGGCGCAAGATCCTAACCTGTTTTCAGCGCGGGATCTTCAATATATAGAAATACCCCGGCGACGGGGATCAATTGCGGCTCAATTTGATCTTGCCGGAATCGAGCCCATAGCGGCTCAATACGTCGACCTCATATGGTTTGCCCAAAACGCTCTTCAGGTATTCGATCACCACAACGGACCGCAGTTCGTGCACGTTGCACTGATCGATGCGGGATTCGTCTTCGAGCACACCGGCCGCCCATCTGGAAGAAACGGCATCGTCATCGGCATACCGTTTTTGCAGCGACTGATAGTAGAGATGGTTGACACGTTTCAACTCCTCGACGTCTATCGCTTCAATTTGCGTCCAAGCATTGACCAGCGATGCGGAACCCGGAAAATTCGGATGCTCCACAATGGTTTTGTAGTCCTTGGCCCATCTTTGCATCCCATTGTAAATATGATGACTTTTCACCATATTGATATTTTTCCATCCGGCCTTGAGCCATTTGAAGACCGCACACCTCAACCGGGGCTTTCCCGGTTCGGACTCGTAGTACACGATGATGGACGAAGATTCATACATGTAGGAATCCACCCACCCCAGGCCGAACTTGTTAATGCCTTTTTCACCGGAATAAAGATAATTCCAATCCTTGTCGTCACCCAGGACAATGCCCTTCTTGCCGACGTCGGAGCGGTCTTTCTGACGTGACAGCGACAAAAACACATTCCGCCCCTGATACTTGAAGAGAATCAACAAGCGGTCCAGATCATACTTGTAGTAGGCACCCGTATGAATATCGGGTGTATTTTCAACAGTTTCTACGCCGCGGACCAAGATCGGATCCGTCAGGCCCGACAGGCGCTCCCAAAGATTTGCATAGCTCTCCTTCCCCTGGCTGACCGTCTTCCAGTAACCCAGGCGCATGGAAGAGGGTGTCAACAGATAGGCGGGTATGTCGGGGTTGTAGGAAATCTGCAGGAGATCCTCGAGGCTTTGGTTCAGGTCGACCTCGATATAGGCGGAGGGGGCTCCAAAGGAGTTGTCGGCAACGAAAATATCGTCAGGGCTTTTGTCAGATGCGACAAAATCCAGAACCGGCTTCACCGCCTGCATGTCTAAAGATTCTGCCTTGCCGGGTGTCACCAGATCGAGCAGGTGGTTGAGGCCTGGATTCACGTCCTCGGGAATAGTTTTTTCCCGATTTTCCTGCCCATGCAGATTCCGGTTTTCTTCGTCTCTCGCAAAGGCCGCACCCGATAGGGCGAGCAGCCCGACTAAAACCGACAGCGTTAAGGCAACAAATGGTTTCGCCTTCATCATCTCTATTTCCGTACGCTTGTGGCCTGTTCGGACCTTTTTTAGTGGTCCAAACAGATTGCACAAAGCTGTTTTTTTCTTTATTATTTACTGATTATCATAAAAAATCATCCATAAAAGACTCAGCCCCCTGGAGGCAGGAGGCTTATATCTATCCCATACTATAACGCTGAAATAGAGCTTATCAAGCAATATTTTTCGGCGACCCGCTTAGGGTTGACAATCTTCCACGCAATTCAATACTATGCCGTCAACTTATGGTACAGAATATCACTCCCAAAGTTGCAACGCTGGGATCATGCAAACCTGAACTGCGCAGTCAAACCAGGAAAAATTATCTGCAAAGGAGAAAACCATGAAAGATGTTGTCATTGTCTCGGCCTGCCGGACGGCCATCGGCACTTTCGGCGGAACGCTAAAGGATATCCATGCTGCCACCCTGGCCAAAACGACCATGGCTGCCGCCATTGAAAGGGCCGGCATCGATCCAGCCACCATCGACGACGTACGCTACGGCTGTTGTATGGAGCCCGTCGACGCGCTCAACGTCACCCGCACAGCCGCTTTGCTGGCCGGTATCCCCGACGCGGTGCCCGCCGTTACCATCAACCGCGTGTGCATTTCCGGCATGGAAGCCGCCCTTTCGGGCATGGCCATGATTCAAGCCGGTATGGCCGACATCATCCTTGCCGGAGGCGTAGAACAGATGTCCGGCGTCCCCTATGTGGTACCGGCCGCTCGCTGGGGCTGTCGCCTGCAGGACAGGGAATTTGTGGACGCTCTCATCCGGGGTCTCCACTGCGGTTCGCACATCATCCCCCACCCTGAAGACGGGCCGGTGGACGCGGAAAAACCGCCGCTCAGCTTTTTCAAGGGCAAACCATACATCATGGGGCACACGGCCGAATTTGTCGCCCAGCATCTGGGAATAACCAGGGAGGAAAGCGACGAAGTGGCCCTGCGGAGTCAGAACAATGTCGAAAGGGCCACCAACGACGGTTCCTTCAAGGACGAAATTGTTCCCATCGAGGTCCCCAGACGCAAAAAGGACCCCATCGTCTTCGACAAGGACGAGCATTTCCGACCGGGGTTGACCATCGACCAGCTGCAGAAGCTGCCCCCGGCCTTTGTCCCCAAAACAGGCACCGTCACCGCTGGCAACGCCAGCGGCATCAATGACGGATCGGCGGCCATGGTGCTGATGTCCGCCGAAAAGGCCCGGGAATTGGGCCTCGAGCCCCTGGCAAAAATCGTCGCCACGGGCAGGGGCGGCTGCCATCCGTCCGTTATGGGCCTCTCCCCTGTCCCGGCCGTACGTGATTTGATGAAACGCAGCGGCCTCAAAATAGATGATTTCGAACTCGTTGAAGTCAATGAAGCGTTTGCCGCCCAGTATATCGGTTGCGAGAGAGAGCTGGGGCTGAACCGCGAGATCACCAATATCAACGGATCAGGCATCGGATTGGGCCATCCCGTTGGCGCCACCGGCGCCCGCATTATGACCACGCTGATGTACGCCCTGCGAAAGAAGGGCAAAAGCCTCGGCCTGGCCACCCTGTGCGGCGGCGGCGGCGTTTCCATGGCCTGCGCCCTGGAAATCATGTGACCCCATGGCAGCGCAGGCCCCTGAACGGACCTGCGTTGCCCTTCTGCACGGCCGGGAGATGTAAACATTATGCTGCGTGTTTTTCAAAATGACCTCCTGGATCCCGAACGGTTCGTCGTCACCCTGGAACTGGTGCCCGGCCGGGAATCCACGGGCCGGTCCGTGGACGCCGTTATCGGCATTGCCAAGGACGCGTTTGCAGACGGACGCATATCAGCGGTTTCCATTACCGACAATCCCGGCGGCAACCCCTCGTTAAGCCCGGACGCCATCGGCTACCGCATCTTTTCGCTGGGTATGGATGTCATCGTCCATTTTACCTGCCGGGACATGAACCGCGTCGGTATGGAAAGCCGCGCGCTCCAGCTGGCCATGATGGGCATGAAAAACATCCTGGCCCTCACCGGCGATTATTCCGGCAAGGGGTTCGGCGGCCAGGGAGCGCCGGTATTCGACCTGGATTCGGTCAATTTGCAGATCCTGTTCACGCTCATCAGCCAGCGCATGCAGAACGCCGGCGACCCCGACGGTTTTTTCACCGGTTGTGCGGTCTCTCCCTTCAAAAGCACGGAAGGCGAGTGCATGGCCCAGTACGCCAAAATGAGTCGCAAGGTGGCGGCCGGGGCCCGCTTCATCATCACCCAGTTGGGATACGATGCCCGAAAATTTCAAGAACTGATCGGCGTCCAGCGTCACATGGATTTGGACGTCCCCACCCTGGGATCGGTTTACGTACTCTCCCCCGGCGCCGCCGCGGTCATGCATCAAGGGAAGGTGCCGGGTGCCGTGGTTTCCGACCGGCTGCTGCGAACCGTTCAGAATGAATGGCGGGACAGGAAGAACGGCAGACGGTTTTCCATCGAAAGGGCCGCCCGCCTGGCGGCCGTGCTCAGAGGTCTCGGATACCGGGGTATTCACATCGGAGGCATTCATAGCGACTTTTCGACCGTGGGCCTCATTTTAGACCGCATGGAGCAGATAAAAGACGACTGGCGTGAATTTCTCGCCGATTTCAAGCATCCACAAGCCGGCGGGTTCTATGCTTTCAGGGAAATACCGCCCCAGCCGGTGAAGACACCCGTTTTCGGAACGAAGGTCAGCCGGCCCTCAATTCCCGAACGTCTGCTTTACACCACGCTGAGGCGCAGCCACGCGCTCTTTTTCGACCGCCGATCCCGGCTGGCCCCTTTGTACCGCGCTGCCTGCCGGGCCATGGACGGCCATAGAGCGGGACGGCTCCTCGTGCATTTTTTCGAACACCCGCTAAAGCGCATGCTACTCGGCTGTTTGCAGTGCGGCGACTGCGCCATTCAGCACGTGGGGTTTCTGTGTCCCGAATCCGGGTGTCCCAAGCATACCCGCAACGGTGCCTGCGGCGGCAGTCTACAGGGCATGTGCGAAGTGCATCCGGACCGCCAGTGCATCTGGTTCCGTGCCCACAACCGCCTGGCGCCACATAAAAAAACCGAAGAACTGTGCACAAGCTGCGTGCCGCCGCGCATGTGGGAATTGAATAACACCTCATCCTGGCTGAATTTTCATCTGGACCGTGATCACCAGAACAACGGTAGGGAAATCGCCGATTTCTGCCGTCAAACAGTCTGCCGGCTCGTGCCGGCCGGCAAAGGGGACAGCTGAAATGGATCGTGCCGACTTCGGTTTTCGCGAACTTGAAATTTTCTGCAAGGTAGTCGAGCTGGAAAGTTTTTCCAGGGCAGCCGCGGCGGTCTTCCTTGCCCAGGCCTCTGTAAGCGAAAGGGTTGCCTCCCTGGAAAAAAAAGTGGGAACCCGGTTGTTGGACCGGTTGGGCAGGAAGGTAATTCCCACAAGCGCCGGTGAAATTCTCCACAAGCATGCCACCCTGATCCTGGAAATGAAAAAAAATGCCCAACAGGAGCTGGAAAGTTTTCTCGGTTTGGAAAAAGGAGAGGTTTCCATGGGCGGCAGTACGATCCCCGGCGAATACATCCTTCCCGACGTGATAAGTCGATTTAAAAAGAAATATCCGCATATCACCGTCAATCTCTCCATTGCCGGCAGCGGCGATATCGAGCAGCGGGTGCTGGGCGGCGGACTCGAGTTGGGCGTGATTGGATGGAAGAGTTCCCATCCGAACCTGCTGGTCCGGAATCTGTGGTCTGACGAACTTGTACTGGCCGTGCCCGCATATCACCCATGGGCCGGACGCACGGCCGTGCCCTTGCAGGAGCTGACCAAAGCGCCCTTTATCATGAGGCAGGCGGGATCCGGCACGCTGAAAATCGTGCAGGATCACCTGGCTGCCACCGGCAAGGATGCCGGCAAACTGAATATCGTCGCCCGGGTCGGCTCGTCCACGGCTGTCAAGGAAGGTATTAAATCCGGCCTGGGTCTTTCCATCCTGTCGTCGAGGGCCATCAAAATGGAAATGGAAGCAGGCGTCCTCAAAGCGCTGAAGATCGAAGGGCGTTCCATGCTGCGCGGTTTCTACCTGATCCGCAACCGACTGCGGATGGCCTCACCCGCATGCCGGGCCATGGCCGATTTTCTGAGATCCAGTGCGGAAGAAGAAAAAAGTTGATTTATCATATAACTTATTGGTTTTATATTGATCGATTGTATAAATTATGATAATTTTCTTGACATAATCATCAATTCTTAATAATTGCTCTTAACGTATGCGCCATCATGGAAACCGCAAGGTTCCCTTTAACCGATCCCCATGCCGGAACAAGCCGTGAAGATCGACGAAACCATCATCGATATCATCAAACACCTGCGTGACGGCCGCAAATCATTGAAAAAAATCGCCGACGATCTAAACCTGGCTGAAAACACCGTGCGCTCCCGGGTCAATCAGCTTAAAAGCGAAGGCATCCTGGAAATTGCAGGCGTTATCGACCCGGAAGCCCTTCCCGGTCACAGGGTGGTGATGGTGGGCGTCAAACTGTCCACCATGAGCCTGGTAAAAAAGGGAGAGGAGTTCAGTAGACTGAAAGGCGTCGTCTCCGTGAGCGTGGTCACGGGCCGCTTCGACCTCATTCTTATGGTGCTATTGAAGGAAGGCTTCGGCCTGCTGGAATTTTACACTGAAGAGGTCGCGCGCCTTACGGATGTCCAATCCGTGGAAACATTCGTGGTTTACAAGAGCTACAACTTGCGCGTACCTTACATATTATAGAAACCAGGAATCAATTAAACTAGGGAGCCGTCTTCATGGAATCAATTCCCAGAACCATTTTTTATGACCGCCACGTAGCGCTAGGGGCTAAAATTGTCGAGTTCGGCGGGTGGGAGATGCCGGTTCAGTACCCGTCCGGCATCGTCCAGGAACACCTTGCCACACGCAAGAGGGCCGGCCTTTTCGACGTCTCGCACATGGGGCGCCTGATCGTCCGCGGAAAGAACAAGCTGCCATTTTTGCAGCACGTGCTGTCCAACAACGCCGAAGCCCTGGATGTCGGCGAAAGCCAGTACACCCTCATCCCCAATGAAAGGGGCGGTGCTCTCGACGACGCCTATCTCTATCGGTTCGCGGAGGAGGAGTACCTTTTGGTGGTCAACGCCGCCAACCGCCAAAAGGACTGGGAACACCTGCAGGATCATGTTTCGAAAATGGGGGGCGTGGAGATGATCGACCGCACATTCGAAACGGCCATGCTCAGCCTGCAGGGACCGCTTTCAAAGGATATCCTGTTGGCCCTGATCGATGGGGGATCCCTGCCGGACCCTTTGAGGAACAGGCTGGGCAGGGTCACCCTGGGCGGAAGCGAGGTCCTCGTGGCTCGTACGGGATACACCGGGGAGCCCATCTGCTTCGAACTCTTCGTGGAGAATGCGGACGCGTTAAATCTGTGGGATGCTTTAGTCAAAAAAGGCAGCGTGCCGGTTGGCCTGGGGGCCAGGGACACGCTGAGGCTCGAGGCGGCCCTGCCATTGTACGGCCACGAGCTGGGCGAGGACCCGGAAAACCATGAAATTCCGGTATTCGCCATGCCCCTGTCACGGTTTGCGGTCAGTTTTTCACCTCTCAAGGGAGATTTTGTGGGCCGTGCCGCCCTCGAAAAACAGTTTGCCGCCTTGAAAAAAATCTTCAACCACGACTTTTCAGCCATCCGTGACCTCCCCCGGCGGATCATGCCTGTGGCGCTCAAAGGCAAGGGGGTCGCCCGCGCCGGTTACAAAATATTCCACAAGAACAAACACGCCGGCTACATTACCAGCGGCACCATGGTGCCCTACTGGCACTCCCGGGGGGAAGGGATCGCCTCTTCGCTCACGGAATCCCACAGCCTCAGAGGCATCTGCCTGGCGCTCCTGGACAGCGACATCGGTGAAGGCGATACGCTCGAAATCGAAATGAGGGGCCGGCGTATACCGGCCCTGGTCGTTCCCTACCACATGCGGAGCGAAGCGCCTCCGTATGCCCGGGCCATACCCTGGAACAAGCTGCGCGGAGAAAAAAAAAACCCCGATGAAGAAAAAACCGTCGCCAAGGCCCGCAACCTCTTGACCCGGGCCATCCGGAATACATCCTGGCGGCAAAAAGAGTGCATCAACCTCATTCCGTCGGAGCAGACCCAGTCCAGTGTTGTGAGGCTGCTCTCCATCATGGACCCGTGCGGGCGGTATGCCGAGCACAAACAGGTTACCGCCTTCAACGAAGCCGAGGTCTTCTACTATCAGGCCACCGATTTTATCGAAAACGTGGAAAAACTTCTGGAGGAAGAGCTCCGCAGCTATTTGGAGTGCCCGCAGGTCGAAACCCGGCTCATCTCCGGCCAAATGGCCAATGCCGCTGTCTTCAGCGCCCTGGTTGACTACCTCAACCGCGCCGACAGAAAGAGGGAGCAGCGGCGCATCCGCAAAGTGATGAACAACCACATCATCCGCGGCGGTCACCTCAGTGCCCAACCCATGGGAGCCCTGCGTGACTTTGTGACCCGGGACCCGAAAACCGAAAAGCCGGCCGTGGTCAACTTCCCGGTGTTGGCGGAAAACCCCTATAAAATAGATGTGGATGCGTGCGAAGCCCTGCTGGAAACCCATCGGCCCGAGCTGATCATTTTCGGAAAAAGCATGACGCTCTACCGCGAACCCGTGGCGGAGATCCGTGCCATGGTCGATGAACTCGGTCTTAACTGTACTATTATGTACGACATGGCCCACGTGCTGGGTCTCATCGGCCCCCACTTCCAAAGGCCCTTTGCAGAAGGAGCCGACCTGGTGACCGGCTCGACCCACAAAACCTTTTTCGGTACCCAGCGGGGCATTGTCGGGGCGCGCTTCGATGACGGCGACCCTGCATATGAATTGTGGCTGGCCCTGAGGCGCCGGGCTTTCCCCGGCAGCGTCAGCAACCATCACCTGGGAACCCTGCTGGGACTGCTCATGGCCACTTACGAATTGAACTATTTCAAGGACGAATACCAGGAAAATATCATTCGCAATGCCAAGACGTTCGCGGCGGCGCTGGCCTCCTGCGGCCTCGATGTCGCCGGGGAGCCAGGCATCTCTTTCACACAGACCCACCAGGTCATCCTAAATGTCGGCTACGCCAAAGGCCCGGAGATAGCGGATCGCCTGGAAGCAAACAACATCATCGTCAACTATCAGGCCGCACCGCAAGAGGAGGGGTTTACCGCATCGGGATCACTCAGGATGGGTGTTCAGGAAATGACCCGTTTCGGCATGCGGCCCGCCCATTTCGAAGAACTTGCCGGGTTGCTGGCAGAAGTCATCCGCCACGGCCGGACCGTCAAAGAGGAGGTCGCCGCCTTTAGAAAACGGTTTGCAACCATGCAATACTGCTTTTCCGAGGCCGAATTCGAAGGTGAAATCCAGAAATTGCATACACTCTTGCGCTAATCTCAAACGGCTCTTACGGACCGGCAACGGCACCGACAATCTGTGTATCGAGCTAAAACATAAAATGTAACACCTGAAAGAAATTAACAGGAGGAACTACATGAAAGAAATCAGTGAACTCAATTTCCCCGACGACCTTAAGTATGCTGAAGACCACGAGTGGGCCCGGATGGAAAACGGCGAAGCGACCATCGGCATCTGTGACTACGCCCAGGATCAGCTCGGAGACGTTGTATTCGTCGAGCTGCCCCAGGTCGGTGACACCTTCGAAAAAGGGCAGGAATTCGGTACCGTGGAATCGGTAAAGGCCGTGTCCGAACTGTTCACGCCCTTGAGCGGAGAAGTGACCGCCGTCAACGGAAACCTGGAGGACGCCCCGGAGCTGGTGAACAACGAACCCTACGCCGGAGGCTGGATGATCAGAATCAAGCCTGCGAATGCAGCGGAAATGGACGAACTCATGACGAAAGACGCTTACCTTGCCATGCTGAAAGGATAAGGCCATGCGATATTTACCACACACAGACGACGACGTCACTCAAATGCTGGCCGTGATCGGCGCAGCCAGCATTGATGATTTGTTTGCATCCATTCCATCGGACTGCCGGCGTAGGGAGGGCCTCGACCTGCCTGCACCCATGACCGAATGGGAGCTGGACAAACACATGCGCAAACTGGCATCCGACATGGCGGTTTGCCCCGAACACCTCGTTTTCATGGGGGCCGGCAGCTACGACCACTATATCCCCGAAGCCGTGAAACAGCTGCTGGGAAGGTCCGAATTTTACACCTCCTACACGCCCTACCAGCCGGAGGTCAGCCAGGGAACCCTGCAGGCGATTTACGAATACCAGACGCTCGTTACCCGTCTTCTCGGTATGGACGTGGCCAATGCCTCCATGTACGACGGGGCATCCGGTCTGGCCGAGGCCCTGCTGATGGCAGTTCGGGTGACCCACCGTAAAAAAGTTTACGTCTCCAGCCTGTGCCACCCCCTTTACCGGCAGGTGGTGAAGACCTACTTCGAACCCACCGGCTACCAGATTGTGGAACTCCCCTATCTCGAAAACGGCAGAACCGATCTGTCGAAAGTCGACGACCTGGATGCATGCGCCGGCATCGCGGTCCAGTCTCCCAATTTTTTCGGCTGTATCGAAGATATCGAAACCCTGGCAAAAAAAGTCCACGGTGACCCGAAAACCCTGATGATCGTTTCCTTCACCGAGCCACTGGCTTACGGACTTTTGAAAAGCCCCGGCAGCCTGGGCGCGGATATCGCCTGCGGGGAGGGCCAAAGCCTGGGCGTCCCCCGGTCGTTCGGCGGTCCGGGATTGGGTATGTTCGCCGCTAAAAAGGACTATCTGCGCAATATGCCCGGGCGCCTGGTAGGGAAAACCAAGGATCTGGAAGGCCGGAGGGGATTCGTTCTGACCCTGTCTACCAGAGAGCAGCACATCAGAAGGGAAAAGGCGACGTCAAACATCTGCTCCAACCAGGGCCTTTGCGCCACGGCCGCGGCCATGTACATGGCAGCCCTGGGCGGAACCGGTATTCACGCACTGGCCGCGCTCAACCGAAACAAGACCGCCTATCTGCAAGGCGCCCTGAAACAGGCCGGATTGGACCTCCCCTTCGCCGCCCCCACCTTCAATGAATTCGTCGTCAAGTTTCCTGCCGGCTTCGCGGAGACCTACAACCGGCTTCTTGGCGAGAAAATCGTGGCCGGCCTGCCGCTGGAATCCTACTACCCGGAACTCAGAGACCATTACCTGCTGTGCGCAACGGAAACCATGGACAGGGAAGACATGGACCTGCTGGTAAAGGAGGTGACATCATGAACAACACCGTTGGAACCACAGGATTGGTACTTAACGAACCCCTCCTCTGGGAAATGGGTAAAAAGGGCCGGATCGGGTTTTCTCTGCCGCGTAGCGATGTCGACCCGGCGCCCCTCGACGACGGTCTCACGGGAACAGGTCCCGATTTTCCGGATCTGAGTGAAGTCGATATCGTCCGGCACTACACCCGGCTTTCCTCATGGAATTTCGGCGTCGATTCGGGCATGTACCCCCTGGGGTCTTGCACCATGAAATACAACCCCAAGACCAACGAAAAACAGGCCTCCCTTCCCGGCCTGGCCCAGGCGCATCCGCTCCTGCCGCCGCAACTGGCCCAGGGGGCTCTGAAAATCATGTTCGATCTCGAACGCTATCTGGCTGAAATCACCGGAATGTCCGCGGTCACCCTGCAACCGGCGGCCGGCGCTCATGGGGAACTGACCGGGATGCTGCTTTTCTACACTTTCCACAAGAGCAACAACCAGCAGCGTTCCAAAATCCTCATTCCGGACACCGCCCATGGAACCAACCCGGCCAGTGCGGCGCTGTGCGGGTTCACATCCGTACCCGTCAAATCCGGTGCCGGGGGAATCCTTTCCCCGGAAACCGTTGCCGGGCTCATGGACGAAGATACCGCCGGCATCATGATCACCAACCCCAACACACTGGGACTTTTCGAGGACAACATACGGCAGGTGGCTGACATCGTTCACGCCAAGGGCGGGCTCGTCTATGCGGACGGCGCCAATATGAACGCCGTCATGGGCATCGTCAACATGGCCGACCTGGGGGTTGACATCCTGCACCTCAACCTCCACAAAACCTTTTCGACACCCCACGGCGGCGGTGGTCCCGGGAGCGGCCCGGTGTGTGTTACCCGCGAGCTGGAACCCTTTCTGCCGGTTCCCCGGGTAGTCATGGAAAACGAACGGTACCGGCTCACTTACAACCGTCCCGAGAGCATCGGTAAGATTCACGCGTTTTACGGCAATTTCGGCATCCAGATCAGAGCCTACGCCTACATCCTCTCCATGGGGGCCGACCTGAAAAGAGCCAGCCAGTTTGCCGTGTTGAGCGCCAATTACATCAAGGAACGCCTCAAAGGGGTCTACCATCTCCCCTACGACAAACCCTGCATGCACGAGTGCGTCTTTACCGATCAAAACCAGCGCAAGCACAAGGTAAGCACCCTCGACATCGCCAAACGGCTGATCGACTACGGCTTTCACCCGCCGACAATCTACTTTCCGCTGGTGGTGCAGGGAGCCCTGATGATAGAGCCCACGGAAACCGAACCCAAGGAAAATATCGACCGGCTCGTGGATGCGCTCATCGCCATTGCCGCGGAAGCCGAGGAAAGGCCCGAACTTTTAACGGAAGCACCGGTCAAGCCGAAAGTCCGACGCCTGGACGAGACCGCCGCCGCCCGTAAACCGTGTCTGTCCGGATAATGCCGCCCCAATTGGACGTTGGTCATTTTTACACCTAAATTGAGCGGTTTTCGCGTTTGCCGCAGATGCAAGGAAAATGACTGTTCGCTCTTGTCGGGCGAGGCTCGAAGAGCGAAGACCGAATAGTGGTCTATGCAACGATGGTGATAAGGTAAAACAATGACCCGTTCCACATGTCTATACCTCGAATTGCCCCTGACCGATTACCGGGAGGCCTGGGAGCTGCAACGGAAAATCGTAACCGCCAAAATATCACGATCCCTGTCCAGGGACGTGATCCTGGTGCTGGAGCACCCGCCTGTTTACACGCTCGGACGCAGGGGTGGTATCGAAAATCTGTGTGTTTCCAAAGCGTTCCTTGAAAGAAAGGGTATCGCCGTGGTTCCGGTGGAACGGGGAGGAGACATCACCTACCACGGACCCGGCCAGCTGGTGGCCTACCCCCTGCTGGATATCCAGCGCACCCGCCTGGGTGTCACCGATCTGGTCGGACGCCTGGAGGACGTCATGATCCATACGGCTGCGGCCGTTGGCATTTCTGCCGGGCGCAATCCGTTGAACCGGGGTGTCTGGATCGACAACGCCAAACTCGGCAGCATCGGCATCGCCATTCGAAAGGGCGTCACCTTTCACGGCATGGCCCTGAATGTCAACCTCGACCTGACACCTTTCTCCTGGATCAACCCCTGCGGGCTTCAGGGGGTTGCCATGACCTCCTTGGAAAAAGAGGCCGGCCGGGCCGTCGATATGCAAGAGGCCCGGCAAGCAGGGATCGCCAATCTGGCCGGTGCACTCGACATGCATCTCGAAAGGGTGGAACTGGAAACTTTCATGCGGTCGCTTGATCTAAGTGGGGTTGATACGGCAGACGGGCCGAAATTATAGCTCAAGCCGACCATCTTCTGTTAAGGGCTTATTTCTCACTCGACCCCTCGGGGCCCTGGAAGTCTTGAGCCTTTTTTCGCAGTACCAGCCGGATGACGGCGGATTCCTCCGGATTGTGTAATTGCACTAGGTAGTATTTACATAGTTTTCCAACGTTGACACGTTGCCTGGGTGCAGTAAATTGAGGGTGTGCAGATTGTTCCGCCTCCTTGGCACCTCCAACGCTGCACAACGGTTGCGGGGGGCTGCCCGATTCGGCAGCCCCCTGCAACCAGACTAACGGTAAAAAGGAGCCCCTGGCGAACAGGGTGCCTGACCATGAACAGAATCGAAGCAAAACATCTTCCAAATGCGGACGACCTGGCCCAGCTTTTCAAAACCCACCCCGGCGAGCGTACAATCAATTTCAAGGGGAAGTGCGCTGTCTGCAACCAAAAACTGACGGTGGAAATCTCGGCCACAGCCGGTGGATTTGGATTTAACGGCGGCGTGCTGCTGGGAACAGGACGGGAGGCTCCCTTTTTCGGCTGCCTGAAGTGCATCCGCAGCGCCACCACCATCCGTACGCATGCGTACCGTTCGTAAAAATCGCCGGATAGCCGTTTTCGTATCCGCCCACGGTTTCGGGCATGCCGCCAGGGCGTGCGCCGTGATGGCGTCGATCCACCGGGCAGATCCGGGCATGCGATTCGAAATATACACCAATGCCCCGCAATGGTTTTTTTCGGATTCGCTCGGGGACGCCTTCGGGTTCCACTGCTTGAGAACCGACATCGGCATGGTTCAACTCTCCCCTTTCCGAACCGATACCCGGGCAACCCTTCACGACCTGAAACGCTTCCTGCCTTTTAACCGCGACCAGATCGAAAAGACGGCCCGTGACATCAAGGCTATGGCCTGCCGGCTGGTCATATGTGACATTGCACCCATGGGCATAGCCGTCGCCCATAAGGCCGGAATTCCAAGCGTGCTCATCGAAAACTTTACCTGGGATTGGATTTACCGGGGGTACCCGCCTACATCGGTCGCCTTTGACACCTACATCGAATACCTGGCAGCCTACTTCAAAAAAGCGTCCTATCACATTCAAACCGAACCGATCTGCAATCCTTCGGATACGGATCTCAGGACCGGGCCTGCCGCCCGCAAAACCAGAAAAACGGCAACTGTCGTCCGCCGTGAACTGGGCATTGGACCACGGTCCAAAATGATCATGCTCACCTTCGGCGGCGTACCCGATAACGGCGATTATGTTGCCGCAGCACAAAAAGCGAAGAACGTGCACTTTATCATACCGGGCAATTTTCACAACAAACGCTCCCGGGCTAATATCACCTTCCTGCCCTACCGGTCGGAATTCTTCCACCCCGACCTGGTCAATGCCTCCGACGCCATTATCGGCAAGGCCGGCTACAGCACCATCGCCGAAGTGTATCACGCCGGCAAGCCCTACGGGTACATCTCCCGGCCCGATTCTCGGGAGTCTCCGGTTCTGACCCGCTTCATCGAAAAGCATCTTGCCGGCATACCCGTGACCAACGCCGAACTAAAAAACGGCACATGGACGGCCAAGGTCCCGGTTCTGCTCGACATGCCGCCGAGAGACAAACCGCCCTCGAACGGGGCGGATGAAATAGCCGCCTTCATTCTCAACATCGCACAATGAGTGCCCAGCCCAACCTGCCGCATTTTTCACCCGGAACGTTTTATACCGGTTGTCATATATATGTTCCGATACAAACGATGTCCATCATGAGAAATATTTTTCCCAAAGCAGTCAGGTAGCCGAATACCATGACAACCGTTATTCAACGGATTTTCTAGGGAAAATCTTATAACTGACATAAAATCGTGTTCCACGATTTTATGTGACGCGACTACGTCGCTCCTATGCGAAAAACCAAAATTCATACCGCGCCGCAAGAAGCGGGGAATTCAAATTTAAATTTGGCTGTAGGTAAAGCAACAATAGGCAATTGGTCCCATATGTTCTCATCATAGCTAACGGACTGCAATCCAAAAGCAATTATAATAGCGTTTGGAGTAGAATGAATTGGTGGCCAATCGTTGTAAAAGATGCCCAATGGGAAACGTCGTTTCGGAACGGTATGTTGCCAAACGCTATATGCCGATCGCTGTGGCGACCGGATTACAGAAGCGAGTCGCTTGATGAATTGAAGCCAGGATGCTATTGATACCATATGCCCAGCAGCCCTACATCCAAATCGAATTACGGCAGCCAACCACCTGGAGAGGGGGGAGGTGGCCCCATGGAATCGCGCGCCCGGTCGCATCTCTTGCAAAAACGCCTTTCGCTGACGGCTCAATACCTGATGGGCAGGATCCTGACATACGGCTTGTGCCTGCTTTTTGCTGCGTTGCTCGCAGCCTGCGAACCCTCTTCCCCCAACGCCCCGGAATCATCACAGACGCCCGGTTCACCGGTGAAAACGATATCCAGCCCAGTCGAAATCGGAAGCATGAAGGCGTTGGGGCAGTATTACGACTCCATTGGCTTCAACCTCTCCAAGAATCCCGATATTCTGTATGACGTTCCCCGCCTGCAAATTACCCACATCCCCAAAAACTGGAAGCAGGAAACATCCATCCCACTGAAACAATCGGTCTTTTTCCGCACCATGATCATCATGGCGCTCGAGGTGAACGAAGAGATCCTGAAAGAGCGCTGCCGGCTGATCAACCTGGAAACAGAGCAGCAGATGACGGAAAACGATCGAAAATGGCTGGCAAGTGTGATGAAAAAGTACCGGGTGTCGAAACGGAAGGGGCCCTACACCCCTGCCGAGATGGCGGAGCTGCACATCAGGATAGACATCATCCCGGCCTCTTTGACCGTGGTCCAGGCAGCCATTGAAAGCGCCTGGGGCAGTTCTCGCTTTGCCCGCGAGGGCAACGCCCTTTTCGGGCAGTGGACTGTCAAGGGCCGCGGTATCAAGGCCAGAAAAAGCGACGCCTGGCTGGCCGCCTTTGACTCGCCCCGCGCATCGGTTGCCGCTTACTGCCTGAACCTCAATACCCATCCGTCCTACTCGATCTTTAGAGTCGCCCGAGCGGCCATGCGGCGGGAGTGTCGTCCGCTTAACGGCCTGGAACTGGCTCAGCACCTCGAAAAATATTCAGCCAAAGGCGTTGAGTACACCAGCCTGGTGGAAAACATGATCATCAGGCATGGCCTGGAAGTTGCCGACCGGGCCCAGCTGTCCGAAGGACCGGAAATTGCCGTCCAGCTGCTGGACAGTCCTGCCGCGTATAGTGATACAACCTCCTGACGGCAAGGGGTTTGCACTAAAATTGTATTTATATTATGGTCCCGCCAGGCAACAGGACAAACCGGCCGGCAGGATGGTTAAAGCGGTCACAAAAATATAAGGCAATCAAGATGAAGATCATCATTATCGGTGCCGGTGAAGTCGGGTTTCACATCGCCAGCCGTTTGAGTGCGGAAAACAAGAATGTCGTGGTTATCGACAAGAGTGAGGCATCGCTCCTGCGCGTTTCCGAACAACTGGATGTGCAGACGGTCATGGGCTCCGGAAGCAATCCCGAAATTCTGGAGGAGGCCGGGCTCAAGAACGCGGAAATCGTGCTCGCCGTGACCGACAGCGACGAAACCAACCTGGTGGCCTGCCTCGTCGCCAATCTCATGTCCCCGTCAACCAAAAAACTGGCCCGTCTTCGGGAAGCCGTCTGGGACAGCTATCACGAACAGTTTCACAATCGCCCGCCCCATATCGACAGCATTATCAACCCGGAAATCGAGGTGGTCAAAACCATCGAACGGCTTCTGACGGTGCCGGGAGCCGTGGACGCCGGGGAGTTCGAAAACGGCGGCCTCAAGTTTGCCGGAATCCTGCTGGCGAAAGGTTCCCGGCTCGACAATGTCCGCCTCGAGAACATGGCCACCGTACTGGGTGAAAAACCACCCCTGATCACCGCTATCGTCCGCAATGGAGAACTCATCATCCCCAGCGGCAGGGACCGCTTGCTGAACCAGGACCTGGTCTATTTCATCTGTACGGATGCACAGCTGACCAACACATTGAAAATGTTCGACAAAGACAGGGAAGAGCTCAGAAGGGTGATGATCGTCGGAGGCGGGCGCATCGGTTACCGCCTTGCCCAGCAACTGGAGAAGAAATCGGTTCACACCAAAATCATCGAGCGCGACCCGAAACGCTGTTCCTTGCTCGCGGAAAATTTGGGCAGGGCCCTGGTGCTCTGTGCCGACGGATCCGACCAGGACATCCTCATGGCCGAAAACATCCAGGACATGGACGCTGTTGTCACGGTGACCAACGACGAGGAGACCAATGTTCTCGTCTCGATGCTCTCCAAGCAGAAGGGGGTTTCCAAAACAATCACCAAGATCGACCGGTTCAGCTATTTTAACCTGATGGCGAGCATCGGCCTTCACCGCATCGTCAGCCCACGGCTGTCGGCCATCAATTCCATTTTACAACATATCCGCAAGGGAAAGGTGTTGTCGGACATCACCCTGAAGGGCGAGCAGGCCGAGGTGATCGAGGCCGTTGCTCTGGAAACGTCCAGCATCGTTGGAAAACCCCTCAGGAACATTTCCTTCCCCAAAGAGGCCCTCCTGGCCGGTATCATCACCGAGGAGGATATCATCATTCCATCGGGCGACAGCGTCGTCCATCCCGGCGACCGCGTGATCATTTTTGCCAAACGACAGGCTGTTCCCAAAATCGAACAATTTCTGACGGTCAAGCTGGAGTTCTTTTAATGCGCTGGCGCTACATCATCTCTTCAGTGGGGTTGCTGATCCTCTTTCTCGCCATGGCAATGCTTACCACCCTCAGCGTCAGTTTCTGGTATCGGGACGGAAGCGCGAGGCCCATCCTTTTCTCCGCCGTCATCACGGCTTTCTGCGGGGCCGCCCTGTACTTCGGCTTCAGGGACAGAACCATCGATTCGCTGAGGCCCCGCGAGGGCATGGCCATCGTTACGCTGGGATGGGTCGCCGCAAGCACCTTCGGGGCCCTGCCTTTCTTCCTGGGAATCGAGGCCTGCACCGTCACCGACGCCTTTTTCGAATCCATGTCCGGCTTCACGACCACCGGTGCGTCCATCCTGGAAAACATCGAGAGCACCGGCAATGGCATTCTGTTCTGGAGAAGCCTGATTCAATGGCTGGGGGGGATGGGCATCATTGTGCTTTCCATCGCCATCCTTCCCTTTCTGCGGGTGGGAGGCATGCAGCTTTACAAAGCCGAAGTCCCCAGCCCCGTTCCGGACAAACTGAAGCCCCGTATCAAGGAAACCGCGGCCCTTCTCTGGAAAGTCTACCTCCTGTTCTCCATCGCCATGGTCGCCCTTCTTTTGGCCGGCGGCATGAGCCTGTTCGAATCGATTTGCCATGCATTTACCACCATGCCCACCGGCGGTTTTTCACCGCGCAACCTTTCCATTGCCCACTATCAGAGCCCCTACTTCGATACGATCTTCACCATTTTCATGATCTTTGCCGGTATCAATTTCACGCTGCACTACCAATTTCTGCGCGGCAAAACGCTCGTTTTCTGGCGCGACGTGGAATGCCGCTTTTTCCTGATACTGTTGGCGGTGCTGATAGCCGTCGTCAGCATCGACCTTCACGGCAGGGTATATCACCACCTGAGCGAAAGCATACGTTACGCCGCCTTTCAGGTAACCTCCATCATCACCACCACCGGTTTTGCCACCGCCGACTATCTTCAATGGCCGGCCATGTCGCAACTCATTCTGTTGACATGCATGTTCATCGGCGCGTCCGCCGGTTCAACGGGCGGCGGCGTAAAAATCTTGAGGGTGATTCTGCTGTTCAAATACTGCTATCGGGAAATTTTTTCGATGATCCATCCCCAATCGGTGACTCACATAAAAATCGGCGGCAGAAAGGTTCCCGATGCCGTCATCAGGAGCGTTATCGGCTTTCTATCCCTGTATGTGGGGCTGTTTGTGATCTGTACGATCCTGATCGCCGGAATGGGGGTTGACTTTTCCACCGCCATCGGCGCGGTGGCTGCATCCATCGGCAACATCGGCCCGGGTCTCGGGCACGTCGGCCCGGTGGGCAATTATGCCGGACTGCCGGCTGCGGGCAAATGGCTGCTGGCATGGTGCATGCTTTTGGGTCGGCTGGAAATCTACACGGTGATCATCTTTCTGGCACCCGAGTTCTGGAGGAAGTAAAAATAATAATTTGTGCCAAATTATTATGAAACGCAGCTTCGCCGCTAACAAAAAAATGATAGGCCTCTACCCGGCAGCAACGGTGATCTTTTCGTTAGTATATCGCTTCACCTTAGAATAATTCGAGCTGACGGCCGCCGAGTATGTCATCGACGCTCCGGTCAAAAAACTGCAGTACGGCATCGGCAATCGGCTTCAGCTGCTTGTCGATATAGTGACCATAATCGAGATCGCCGTGGGGCAGCGCCGCCGGTACAGGACCGCGCCTGGTTACTACATACCGGATCTCGCGTATTCCTTCGGCCGCTTTACCCAACATGCGGGCCGCCTTCACATGCGGGGGGACACCCTTGATATAATCGCCGGGGGACTTCCTGAGATGCTTGGTATAGATCAAATCTCCATCGTAGACACGATTTCTGAGATCTGCGGCCACCGTCCTTATCCAGCCTTCCACCTCCCGTTCGTGAAAAATACGATCGAACAGCTCGTATTGAAAATTTCTGGCGAAGCGGGTCCAGTCTGAACGGACGAATTCGAGGCCGGTGAACACGAGTTCATCCTTCTCTTCCCCGTGTACCATACCGACATACCTTTTCTTGGCCCCCTCGCCGCCGCCCCGGAGGGAAGGGAGGAAAAGCCGCTCAAAATGGCGCTCGAACTCGATCTCCAGGCGTGACTCCACGCCGAACTCTTTTCTGACCTTGTCGGCGACAAAAATGTTGATATTTTGAACCAGGCGACCGGCAGCGGCATGGGCATCGTGCCACTCCTCCTGTTTGAGCCGTACGAACACGGAGTCGGTATCGCCATACAACACGCTGTATCCCAGCGTTTCAAGGTGCTCGCGGGTCTGCTTCAACACCCACTGCCCGGTTCCCGTGATGGCCGCCGGCAATCGGTGATCGTAGAAGCGGCAGCCCGGTGTTCCCATGACACCGTAGAAGCTGTTCATCAAAATCTTGATGGCCTGGGAGAGATGCGGGTCTCCATCCCGCTTGGCCAGCTCGCGCCGGGCAATCAGTTTTGAGACCAGCGCCGGGAGAACGTGCTCGGTTCTGGAAAAGGGAATGCCCACCGGTGTATACAGCGGGCTTTCATGGGCCTTCAGCCTGGACAACGGGTCGATTTTGAAGGTTCTGATAATGGACGGGTACAGGCTTTTGAAATCGAAGACGGCGACATGCTCGTAAAATCCCGGAGCCTTGACAAAAACCCAGCCGCCCGCAGCCGAACCTTTGCTGTCTACATCCTGGACGTTGGAAGCCACATGACCGTGGCGATGCATCCGGGGCAGCATGAAAAATTCGAAGGCCGCCACCGACATGCCGACCCGGTCCATGGGCAAACCGCTCAACATTGCCCGTTCGAAGGTCAGATCGATCAGACCGGTTTTCGAAAAAACATCCGACACCAGCCGGCAGTCCTCCAGATTGTAATGGGCAAGGCTTGTTTTATCCTCCTGGAACCGCCGTTCGATTTCCGCCACCTTGTCCGTTTCTTCGTCGATCGTCTTTCCATGCCCCAGTACAGCCGCAGCGACGGTCTCCAATCGGAAATTGTCGAAACGGTAAAAAGCGGCCCTCAAGCCCGGGGGCCCGTCGATGACGACCCGGCCACATATGTCCGCCCGAAATACGCCTTTGCGGACCTCCCACACCCGGGCGATGCGACCGAACCTGCCGATGCTGAAAGGCAGATTGTAACGCCTGAATCTTTTTTCAAGGAACAGAAGGTCGAACCCGATCACATGCCAGCCGATGATAACATCCGGATCCAGGTTTTTCATCACCACCAGAAACGCTTCGAGAAGATCCTTTTCACCCGGGAAGCGGACCATCCAGCCACCTGCGGGAAGCCGTTCGCCCGGGAGGCCCATAAAAACGGAGCCCTTCAACGCCGCTTCGCTGCCACCGGTGCTGCCCGGTCTCTCGGAAGCAGGCGGCAAATACCCCTCCCCGACCCCGGGGTCCCGCATCAGGACCAACATGTGTTCCACAAAACCCGCCGAAGCGGGATGCCCATTTGCGGTATCGGCCCCCTTAAAGTGGCAGGCGATGGAATAGAGTTCACCTGTCTGACCGGTTTCTATGTCCAGCGACAGGATCGAAAATTCCGGCCTGAAATCGCCGTTTTGCATACGGACATCGGTAAACTGAAACGGGGGGCCGACGGGTGCGGGCGGCCCCTCGAAAACAACGCTCCCATGTATAAAGCGTTCCATCAGGTATCGTTCTTCCGGACGTATGTCCGCTTCATAGGTTCGAATCCCAGCGGACTCGAGATGCTGGCGTGCCCATGACAATTGGCGCTGGGTGTCGAAATAGAGGGCATCCACCGGATGGCCCTCGAAATCCGCCAGGTCGACCCGGTGGCGCCGGCCGTCGACGAACCCCTCGGGAAGAACCGCATCCCGTCGAACGAAAAAGAGCGGCCGGTTATCCGTAATGGCGATGCTGAAGGGACCGCGGTCGCTGATGCCGGTATAAACCAGCCGGTGCCGGCCATTGGATTCCCGGTGTTCCCGGCTCAGGATGTAGCCCCGGAATATATTTTCCTGGTCCATAGACAAAGGTCCAGCTGCTCGGTCTGAATTTGACAAGGGCACGGCCTGGGGTCAATTGACCGTCTGACCGGATTACCGCTCCCGGCCTCTCAACGCCAACCCCACGCCGCCGAGAATCAGCGCCCCCGACAGTGCAAGGCGCAGGGTGACCTGTTCCGACAGAATCACGACGCCTCCCGCAGCGGCGATAACCGGAACCAGCAGTTGCAGGATGGCCGCCCGGGTTGCCGAAAGGTGCCGCAGGGCCGCGTACCAGGCCACGTAGCCGATCCCCGACGTCAGCCCCCCGCTGAAAACGGCCAGCAAAACACCTCTGGTGGACAGATTCCATGTCGGCAGCAGAATCAAGCTGAAAGCCACGGCCAGGGGCACACTTTTCATAAAGTTGTCGGCAGTTACCGCTGCGGGCCGCTCGACCCTTAAACCGCGCAGGGAGTAGCCCCCCCAGGAAATGCCGGCCAGGGCCATGAGGAAGGCGCCCGGGAGCGAAGGCGCTTCCGCGTTGGGAAGGCACAGATAAGCCAGGCCGGCAAGAGCGATCACCAAACCGCACCAAACCCACACATGTGACCTTTCACCGCGGAGAATCCCCGCGATTATCATGGTAGCCTGCACGAAGCCGAACAGGATCAAGGCGCCTATGCCGGTGTCCAGGCTGACATACGCAAAAGAAAATGCCGCCGCATAAACAAACAGCATGGCCGTCGACACCCAGTTTCCCGGGCGGTCGGCAGCATTGCTCCTGGAGGTGACTCTCACCGTCAGCCACAACACGGCCGCCCCGGATAGCAGTCGTATCGTTGCAAAACTGGCCGGATCGATGGCCGCATCCCCCAACGCCATCCTGCAGAGAATGGAATTGGCGGCAAAGGCGACCAGGGCAAACATCGTCAACAGAATTGGCGGCAGTATGGGATTCATCATACCTATGCATACGTCTTTTCATCGCCACCATGCAAGAGGGATCAAGCATAATAGTGCTTGTCTTATCGATTTTAAAATTGATAGATTGGCCTCGATCATAAAAAAGGAGAATCCAGGATGAGTTACGAACAGATCAAGTACGACATTCAAAACCGCATTGCCCTGATTACCCTCAACCGGCCGGACCAGATGAATGCGTGGACCGTTACCATGACGGATGAACTGATCCATGCCCTCGGTGAGGCCGAAAAAGATGACGACGTACGCGTCGTGGTCGTGACGGGCGCAGGCAAGGCCTTCTGCGCCGGCGCCGATTTGAGCTCCGGCGGATTCAGTGTCGACAAGAAGAACGGCGAAAAAAGAAACGTGCGCCGGGATACGGCCGGCCGCGCCACCCTGGCTATGTTCGATATGAAAAAGCCCGTCATCGGGGCCATCAACGGTCCGGCCGTGGGTGTCGGCATGACCATGACGCTGGCCATGGATGTGCGCCTGGCTGCCGAAAACGTGTCCAAGATGGGATTCGTGTTCAACCGTCGCGGTGTGGTGCCGGAAGGCTGCTCCACCTATTTTCTCCCGCGGATCGTGGGCATAAGCACGGCATCCGAACTGATTCTCACCGGCAGAATATTTTCATCCAAAGATGCCTTGGACATGGGGCTTGTCAGCCGCATCGTGCCGCCGGATGAGCTGATGAGAACCGCTTTTTCGGTGGCTGCCGAGATAGCCGACAACACCTCTGCCATCTCGACGGCCCTTGCGAGGCAGATGCTTTGGAAAGGATTGGGGGAAGACCACCCCATGGCAATGCACATACTGGAATCGCGGTCGCTGGACTACATGTTTCCCCGTGAGGACTGTAAAGAGGGGGTCATGTCATTTCTGGAAAAACGGCCTGCACGCTTTCCCATGAAGCCCAGTAAGGACATGCCCGACTACTACCCCTGGTGGCGGGAGCGCAAGTTCGAAGTGTCATAGCTAAAAGACGTGCTTCAGCGCCTGATAGGCAAGGGGGATGAATATCGCCGGCAGCATGTTACCGATCTTGATTTTTTTTATTTCCAGCAGACCGATGCCAATGGCCGCAATCAACAGCCCGCCGACGGCCGACATTTGCGCAACCACCTCGGGCAAAAGATAGGGTTTGATAGAGGATGCGGTGAGGGTTAAAAACCCCTGGTATATAAACACCGAAACGGAGGAAAAAACAACACCGATTCCCAGGGTCGAAGCGAAAAGAACGGAACTGATGCCATCGAGGATCGATTTGGCGAACAGGGTCTGATGGTTGCCGGTCATGCCGCTTTCCATGGAACCGATGATCGCCATAGCCCCGACGCAGAAAAGCAGGCTGGCGCTCACAAACCCTTTTGAAATCCCGGCGCCGTTTTTTGATACCCGTCTGCCCAGGGCATTGCCGAATCGATCGAGCCTTTCTTCGATGCGCAGCAACTCTCCCATAACACTGCCCAGCACCATACTGACGATGACGATCAGGATGGCATCGGTGTTCAGCGCCGTTTTGATGCCGATCAAAATTACCGCAAGGCCCAGGCCATGCGTAATAGTCCGGCTGTATTTTTCCGGTATTCTTCCCTTGAAAAACAGCCCGACCAGGCTGCCGAGTATAATGCTAACCGTATTTACAATGGTTCCCAGCACGTACTTCCTCCTCCGAACAAATGTTTGAAAGCGCAACCTATAGTCAATACGTCCGCAGTTGACAAGCGATAATCCCCATCGCACCCTAAATAAAAAAGCCGGGCTCAATGAACGAGCCGGCTTTTTTTATTTTTTTCATAACAGATTGTTTTTGCGCAACGAGCTGTGCAAGAATAATCTGTTATTATTTGTGGGCCTTTTCCCACTCCTCGATCATGACGCCCTCCTCGACGCCTTCCCAGCCGGTGATCATCGCCTTGATGTGGGCGGAAAGGCTGTGGCCGGTGGTGGTCATATAGACGTGCACGACGATAAAGGTCAGGATATTGAATGCACCGAACATGTGCAGGATGCCGATCCATTTGAGAGACAAAAATTCAACCCCCCACGCAGGCCAATGGTTGTACCCCCAATAGAGAAAACCGGTAATCATCTGAAACGGCAGAAGGAATGCCGCCAAAGACAGATACACGAGACGCTGAAGCGGGTTGTGTTTGGCCTCCTTGCGCTTGGGGAAGGGATGCGACTCCCCCCTGAATATGCCATAACCGTAATAACGGATCACGGAGAACATTTTCCTGGTGGTGGGGATGTACTGCTTCCACTCACCGGTGGTGAAAACCCAGAAAACGAAAAAGGCAAAGGCGATCAACCAGCTCAACCCCACGGTATTGTGGACCTCGACGGCCGTTTCAAATCCCATGAACCGGATAAGACCGTGAACCTCGAAACCGGTTATCAGCAGGATGATGATAAAGGCCATCTGCAACCAGTGCCAGAAGCGTTCATAACGCGTATAAAGGTATGTATTAACCAACTTGCCCTCCATGATCTCACTTCCCTCCTTTTTTTCCACCGTTGCTGCTGGAGAATACCCTTCCCAGGCCATGCAGGGTCACGGCGATCAGCGCACCGACGACCATGACCCAGCCCAATGCGTCCAGCATTCCCCAGTGGTCGCGTCCGGGCATGTAAAATCCACTCATGCCGGCCAGCCGGCTCCCTTCGCGAATGTGGCACTCCCTGCAATTGACCACATTTTCCTTGGGCGCCACCATGTGGGTCGTCGGAAAGACATAGGTGGTGTGTACGAAATCGAACTCGCCTGAAAACGGCAGATCCAGAGCCTTGGAGCCCAGGGCGAGAGCCTTTTGCCAGTCGAGGTGCTTCCAATAGCCGTTAGGGCCTGATAAAAGCGGAGCCAGCAGCGTTTTGTTTACCTTGTCATAGGGTTGAACACCCCGGTGGACCTTGAAGGGGAAAATGCGTGCGTTCCGGTCGTGCATGTCGCCCAGAGGATAGCTCAAGGCAACCGTACCGGACGGATCGATGGTGTCGACGGCGGAGAGCGACCGGATGGAACCGTTGAACCAGAAATATTCCGGCTTTTGGTTCTTTTCCCATGTCATGCTTCCCTTGATGCTCATATAATCATGCTTCCCGTAGGGCCCCTCGGTTTTGTATGGCTTACCGTCCCTGGTTTTACCCGACGTCGACCAGTCCCAGAACATTTTGGTGGGATTGACCCTTGCAAACGTCGGTATGTGGCAGCTTTGACAGGCAACCTTGTCCGTATGGTCGTTGGCTTTGGAGCCGGCCTGGTGCGGTGTGCTGCTGTGGCAGGACTCGCAAGTGATCTTGGACGTGAGGTCGTCCTCGATCAGGCTTTTGCGGTCCGTATAGGCCGGCACCGTATAAATACGCCCGGAGATGTTGTGCTGCCGGGTCGTGTGACAGCGCACGCAGCTGAAATTCTGCCCGTCCAGCCCCATGTGCACATCCAGCGCCTTGTTGGGCTTGCTCATGGACGAATCGAGATCGCCGTGCTTGACGCCGTCACCGCCGCCGCCATTGAAATGGCAGGACCCGCAGTTCTGCCGCCCCGGGCGAACCACGCTCTGCACGGCCAATTGTATTTCGGCCTGCAGTTCGTCCGCCATCTCTTTCAGGTCGGGGTCGTTTTCGGCGTCCGCCATAAACGCGTTGTAATCCTCGAAAGATTCCTTCCAGTTGATCTTTTTGCTCCCATGACACACCAAACAGTTGGTGGCTTCCGCTTTCTTCCCCCAGCCCGGATGGCAGGACTGGCAGCCTTTGTCCTGCCCCATGTTGGTGGAAATGCAGAAATTGTTCAGAGAATAGGCGGCCTTGCCCATCTGAACGCCGTCTTCATCTTTACCGCCTTTCCAGGTCCAGTGGATGGTTTTGTGGAACTGGGTTTCCGCTTCCGAATGACAGGAAACGCAGGCTTTGGTGACCTGCGGCCCAGATGAAAATGTCTGCTTCAACACCTCGTGTTTGCTGTGATCGGTGGTGATCCACGGCGTGGTGTCCCTGGTGGCCTGCTGGGCCATGGTACGCCCCGGCGCCTGATCCTCCCCGAAAACCGGGGAGACCAGGCAAAGGACGGCCCACATCGATAGAACCGCCGTGAAGACACCGGCGACATTGTGGTTGAGTCGTTGCATAACCATTCCCTTCTTTTCAGGATGCAGGCTTTTTAATGGTGTACGTGCCATCCTTTTCAAAGGTTGTTTCCGCTTCCAGATAGTACACTTTTTTCAGCTCCGGACGCAGGTCCTGTAACATGTAATAAGCCTCGCCGCTTCTGGCGCCCGTGGCACAGACAAACACGATGGGCTTGTCCGCAGGCAGTGCGGCGACCTTTTTTTCAAGAAGATCCGTGGGCATGTTGACCGCCGACGCGAAGTGCCCGCCGGCATATTCATCCGCGTCACGGACATCGACGAGCATGATGCTGTCTGGGTTTTCCTTGATGATTTTTTCGAAGGTGGCGATGTCGATGGTGCCTTCCTCGGCACCGGCCTGCACCTGAATTGCAGTGCCCGCCCCCATCTCCTTTTTCCACGCCGGATATCCGGCGGCAAACACCAATACGTTTTTATAACCGAGCGCGACCGCCCGCCGGGCGGAATTGTGGCTCAGCTTTCAGGTATAGCCGCCGCAGTAAAAGAGCAGGGGCACGTTTTTATCCTGAGGCAGAAGTCCCTGAAATTCATCGAACTTGCTGTCCGGGATGCTGATCGCCCCGGGGATGTGGCCCTTGTCGAACTTGGCCTTTTTCGGTCTGGAATCGATGACCATCACCGGTGCATCGCCGGTCAGCAGTTCCTTGACCACGACCGTTTCAACAGCGTAGTAGTTGCCGGAGGTGCTTTTCCACTTGGGAAACCCATCGGCATACACCTTGACGTTGGTATAACCCAGTTTTTCCGCCTTCCAGGCGGATTTGTGACTCAGCTTTCAGGTGGGTCCCTGACAGTAAAAAATCAGCAGCGCTTCCCTGTTCTCCGGAAGATCGCCCTTCAATTCGTCAAACTTGCTCTCAGGAAGGCTGACGGCGGAGGGAATGTAACCCTTGTCGTACTTGGCCTTTCTGGGACGGGCATCGACGATCATCGTGTCGGCCGGCACCGGTACCTTGGCATACTGCTGAACGAATGCCGTGTCGACGATGGTATGAAACCTCCAGGACGTGTCCACCGCCGCGGCCGTTTCGGGCCCCTTGGGCGCACCCGCACATCCAATGCCCAGCAGCAACAGGGCGGCCATGAGGGACAACACCCGGTTTCTGGTTCTTGTTGTCATGAAATCCTCCTTTGTTTAGTTACATTTTGCAGGCGTAGGTGAATCGGACGCATGCTCGTACATATGGGTAAAGATGTCCGCGAGGTCCTGTTCACTGGCGGCACTCCACTCCTCTTTGCAGCCGAATTCGCTGAAGTTCTTTTGGTTGAAAATGGCCTCCCATTCGGCCTGGGTGTGGTCATCCGGGTTGAGCCTGGGTTTGGGGGAATCTATCTCGCCCCGTTCATGACAGGCCTTCCAGACTTTGCGATAGAGGTATTTTCCTTTGCGTTTATTGCCTTTTTCCATGGCCAAACCGGCGCTCACGAAACAGACGGAAAGCAGAACGGCTATAAAAATCAATACGATCTTGTTTTTCACTTTCATTTCCTCCTTATTTTATTCTTATTGGGTTCGTTGCTCGATCTCTTCAGCCAACCAACCAGTAGCAACCTGTATGCCATTCGGTCGGTTATTATGATAACTGCTTGTTATAACTTATTATATAGGATGTATCCGCCTCGAGTCGCCATATAGGGTTAACAGTTGTTAACGCTGCGGTTCACCAGGCGGCAAGCAGAACCTTAAAACACGAGGCACCACAGACACGCTTCCAACACCCGCGAGAATTTCTGCGGCAAGCCGTCATGAAAACAGCAGGACAATCGAACCGGTGAACCGATTTTCCGTTACGCTTGCAATTGTTAACCCCAGGCATTATGTTTACATCTGTTAACCTTTTTAGATGCAATGTTAACAAGGATACCTCCAATGGACCTGTCAAAATACTGGAAAACCATCGTCGATACCCTGCAGGATGGCGTCATGGTGGTCGATCCCAATGGCCTCATCATAGCGGTAAACCCGGCCGCCGAGCGCCTGACCGGCTATACGGCCAAGGAGCTGGTCGGACACTCCTGCCGCATGCTGGACTGTACCGGGTGCGAAATCTATGCACGGGGTCAGGCGGAAAAGTGGTGCGGTCTTTTTGCCAAAGGGGATGTCCGGGTCAAGGAGTGCTCGATTATCAACAGAGACAAGCGTTCGGTCAGCGTCATTAAAAACGCCACCATCCTCTACGACGAAAGTAACCGGGTTATCGGGGCCGTCGAGACCCTGACCGACATGTCCACCCTGGTTTCCCAGCAGTTCGAAATATCTCGACTGCGCCGGAGCCTGCACATGGACGATGGGTTTCACGGCTTGATCGGCAAGTCACCCGTTATGCAGAACCTGTATGAACTTGTGGAAAACGTCGCCCAATCGGAAGCGCCCGTGATGATCAGTGGAGAGAGTGGAACGGGCAAGGAACTGGTTGCCCGCGCCATCCATGAAGCCAGCGATCGTAAAAAGATGCCGTTTATCAAGGTCAACTGTTCGGCGTTGAACGAAAACCTTTTGGAAAGCGAACTGTTCGGACATGTAAAAGGGGCATACACCGGCGCAGAAAAAGCCAGGGTGGGACGATTCGAGGCGGCCCACGGCGGCACTATTTTCCTGGATGAAATCGGGGATATTTCGCCGGCCATCCAGGTCAAGCTATTGAGAATTCTGGAAGAAAGAGAAATCGAAAGGGTCGGTGACCACCAGCCCATCAAAGTGGATGTCCGGGTGGTGACGGCCACCAACAAAGACCTGGAGGCGTTGACTGAAAAGGGCCTGTTCCGCAACGACCTCTTTTTTCGCATCAACGTTTTCCCCATCCACTGTCCGTCGTTGAAAAAACGGGTTGAAGACATCCCCATGATCGTACAGCACTTCATTCGCATCAACAATGAAAAGAGTGGCAAGAAAATCCTGGGGATGACGCCGGAAGCCATTGAAAAAATTACTGCTTATCCGTGGCCGGGCAATGTGCGCGAACTGCGCAATACCATCGAATATGCCTTTGTCCTTTGTCCCAGCGGAGGCATCGGCGTCAACCACCTGCCGGCCAAGATTGTCGGCGCCGAACCCGAGCGCATCGCCCCCCGGATGGACCGGGGACATCCGGCACAAGGGGCTCTGGCGGCCCATACACACCCGAACCCGGAACCTCCGGCGGAAAAACCGGCCATGAAAAAATCCGCTGCCGCTAAAAAAGAGGCCCTCATCGACGCGTTGCGTCAGACCCGCGGCAGACGCTCGGAAGCCGCCCAATTGCTGGGCGTGAGCCGGGTGACGGTCTGGAAGTGGATCCGGCGGTTCGGCATCGACCTTATCAACGACCTTGCCGAAAAATAAAACGACCCTTTTTTACATCAGGGCCGTGTGGCTACTGAATGTTTTGTACCGCTCAGATCACAAACGACAAAAACCCGTTGGAAACATCTATGCACCGTATCCGATGCTTTTGTGAATTTCCCTCCACTTTACAAAGGGAACCGGTTTGAGCTCGTCAAGATCGCAATAGGGAATCCAGCCGATATTGGAGTTGGGTACATAATAGCATTCCTGTCCCTTGAACTGCCCTTCTTTGATAACCCAACCGGATTGGATGGCAATCCTTTTTCCGGCGAGATTTTTGGCATCGTTATTGTAATCCATGGCTTCCGACGGGTTGAACACGGCCTCAAAATACATGACAAAGCTCCTTTGGTGAATTCAGGGATACCCGCTCGTGGCGATGACGTCCCATGTAACGGGAAAACGCAACAAACCTAATCAGCATCGTCGGGATGTCAAGAAAAAAATCAGGCCCGATCGCTGAATGATTATGAGGGTATGTAAATAGCAGTGAAGCCGCGTTCCATAACAAACGGCCCCGTCGCTACAAATCGACGGGGTCGTTTGTTATTTGGGGAAAACCGCTCCCTTGTCCGCACTGGACACAAACCTGGCGTAACGCGCCAGGTAGCCGGTTTTTATCTTCAATTCAAATTCGGGCAGTTCCGACTGCCGTTTTTGGATCTCCGCATCGTCCAGCCGGATGTTCAGGGATTTGCCGGGTATGTCGATGTCGATAATGTCACCGTCCTGAATGATCCCGATGGGGCCGCCGGAGGCGGCTTCCGGTGACACATGGCCGATGGCTGCTCCCCGGGTGGCCCCGGAAAAGCGGCCATCGGTGATAAGGGCCACCTGCTTGTCCATGCCCATGCCTGCCAGGGCCGATGTGGGCGACAGCATCTCCCGCATGCCGGGACCGCCCTTGGGGCCTTCATAACGAATGACGATAACATCCCCGGCGTGGATACCGCCCCCCATGATGGTCTCGAAGGCGTCGTCTTCGGACTGAAACACACGGGCAGGGCCCGAGTGTTGCAGCATCTCATCGGCAACAGCGGCCTGTTTGACGATGGCGCCCGCAGGGGCGAGGTTGCCCTTCAAAACAGCAAGGCCGCCGGCGGTGTGCACCGGGTTGTCGATGCGTCGGATCACCGTCTCGTCTTGGATGCCGGCCGCAATGCTGTCCAGCAGATTCCCCAACGGTTGTCCGGTTACGGTCATCTGCCCATCGTGCAGCAGTCCCTTTTTCCGAAGCTCCGCCATGATGGCCGGCACACCGCCGGCATAGTAAAGATCGATGACATGGTGCGGTCCGGCCGGCGCGATGGTGGTCAAGTGCGGAATCTTTTGGGCAATGCCGCCGAAATCTTCCAGACAAACATCCACACCGGCGTAATAGGCGATGGCCGGGATGTGCAAAGCCGAGTTGGTGGAGCCACCCAGCGCCATGTCCACGGCGATCATGTTTTCAAATGCCTGCCGGGTCATTATCTGACGCGGGCGCAGGTCTTTTTTTACCAGTTCGACCGCATGGTGGCCGGTTTCCTTGGCCAGCCAAATCCTTTCGGCATACACCGCCGGGATGCTGCCGTTCATGGGCAGCGCCATCCCCAACGCCTCCGCCAGGTTCGACATGGTGTTGGCCGTAAACATGCCGGAACACGAGCCGGCACCGGGGCAGACATCACACTCGAACCGCCGCAGTTCCTGTTCGTCGATGTCGCCGGTCTTCAACCGGCCAACCGCCTCGAACAGCTTGTCCAGTCCGGCCTCCCGGCCTTCGATCCTGCCGGGCAGCATGGGGCCGCCCGAAATGAAGATGGCCGGTATATCGAGCCTGGCCGCGGCAATCAGCATGCCCGGGACGATTTTGTCGCAGGATGCCATCAGTATCAGACCGTCAAAGGGGTGGGCCATGGCCATGATTTCCAAAGAGTCCGCAATCAACTCCCGGCTGGGCAGGGAATATTTCATGCCGTCGTGATTCATGGCGATGCCGTCGCACACCCCGATGGTGTTGAACACCACCGGCGTTCCTCCGGCCGCATAGACACCGGCCTTGGCGGCCTCCGCCAGCTTGTCCAGGTGGGTGTGCCCCGGGATGACTTCGTTGAACGAATTGGCGATGCCGATGATGGGTTTTTTCAGTTCACGGTCGGAAAAGCCGCCCGCCCTCAACAGGGATCGGTGAGGTGCCCTTTCCGACCCCGCGAGCATGAGATCGCTACGTTTTTTCATGGGTTGCTCCTGGGTTTAGCGTTGTAAATATATTGACAGTCGGGTCAAAGAAGTGATTACATCAACAGGTTAAAGAAGTCAAAATCAACCAAACATCTTTTATTCGTCACTCAGAAAGGGACGTCCATGGACAAACACCTCGTAGCCGTCGGCAAATATGAAAAACCCCTTGAATCTGTTCGCAACGTCATAGATCTCTGCGGCGGGATGGAGCGCTTCAAGCCCGGCAACAAGGTATTCATCAAGCCGAACATCGTCTTCTGGTCGACTGTCGTTGAATTCCCCAAGTATGGCGTCATCACCACCAGCCGCATTATTCACGACGTGGTCGCCATTCTCAAAGAAAACGGTGTGGATGACATTACCATTGGCGAGGGATCCGTAACCCCGGATCCTAGAGACTCGTCCGCTCAATCGGCACATGCCTACGAATCACTCGGATACAACGAACTGATCAAACGTTATGGCATAAAAACCATGAATGTTTTCGATCGCCCCTTCAAGAAGGTCGATCTTGGAGACGAAATCGAGCTGAAATTCAACCAGGATGTTTTTGATGCGGACCTGATCGTCGATTTACCGGTTATGAAAACCCACAGCCAGACAGCCGTCAGCCTTGGGATCAAAAATCTCAAGGGTCTGATCGACATTCCCTCCAGGAGGGCTTGCCACAACGCGGATCCGGAAAGAAACCTTCATTTCTGGGTATCACACCTGGCGGACAAAATGCCGCCGATCTTCACGTTGATAGACGGGATCTATACGGCCGAATACGGCCCCTCGTTCGACGGACGCATGCACCGCAGCAATCTTTTGGTAGCCTCCAATAACATCTATGCCGCTGACAAGGTGGGGGCGCTGCTGCTCGGCCATGAACCGCAGGATGTACCTCACCTGGCCCACTACGGAATGCGCCACTCCCGGCCGCTGGACCTGTCGGACGTAAAAATCGTAGGGGAAGCCATCGAAGACCATGCTAAATTTCACGAATCTTTTTTTCCTTATACGGACGATGACGAAATGCCAGCGGCATGGGACAGAAGGGGATATCGAGGCATCTCCTATCGAAAGTACGACCTCACCATGTGCACGTATTGTGCAAACATCAACGGGGCGGTCATCAGCGCAATAATGGACGCTTGGAAAGGTGAGCCCTGGGACGACGTCGAAGTGCTGACGGGAAAACGTATGCTGGCGGACCCGAAAAAGAAGCACACCATCCTGTTGGGCAAGTGCATGGTCAAGGCCAACAAAGACAACCCGAACATCCAACACATGATTCCCGTAAAAAGCTGCCCGCCCAAAAAAGACCAGATTATCAAGGCATTTCACGAGGCAGGTATCGCTATCAACCCTGACATCATCAACAATTCAGAAATGCTTCCAGGGCATTTCATGCGTTTCTATAAAGACAGGCCCGAATTCGAACCCGAACATTTCAAAATTGAATGAACAGCAACGCTGCAATCTTGAGGTGAACAAAGCACACCGGCAACCGGCCTCAAGACAGTCTTTCAATCAGGAAAACGACCCATGACCATTGAAGGCGATTTCAATACGCTCTTTCTGGCGGATGTCCTGCAGCTTCTGTGCAGCCACCGTAAAACGGGGGTACTCAAGGCGAACCAGGGGGAGCACGAAGTCAAAACCTTTATTAAAAACGGCAGCATCATCTGTGTCATGGGTTTCCGGGAAAGCAGTCGCCTGGGAAACATCCTTGTCTCAAACGGTGTGATTACCGGAGAGCAGCTCGAAGAATGCCTTGCTATAGCCACCCGGAAGACTAAGCCCCTGGGAAAAATCCTGGTTGACGAAAATCTGATAGAAGAAGGTACCCTCAACCGTTTCATAGACAGGCAGGCGGAAGATATCATCCTGGATATGCTGATGTGGGAAGCCGGCAGCTTCATTTACAATGACTGCGATCTCGACACCGACGACCTGATCATTCCCCACTTGAACATCATGAAAATCCTCATGCAGGCCACCCGCCGCATCGACGAAATGTCCGTCCTCGTCAAACAGATTTCCGATGACCGCATGCGCTTCAAGCTTGCGGCGCGGACCGGGGAGAAAGAGGCCTTGAAACTGGACAGCCTCGAGCGCAGGGTACTGGAGCTTACAGCCAAAGGCATGACGGTCAGGGAAGTGATCAAGGCCTGTGGTGAAGACGAGTTTCATTGCTACAAAGCCTATTATTCCCTGATTTCCTCAGGGTTGATCGAACACCGGAAAGACGACCCCCAGCGTTTCGAAGCCGAAGAGAATCGCAACTACCCCGTGGTTAAAACGTACACGGACATTCTCGACACCATTTACAAACAGACAAAGCCCGCCTTGGGGCGCCAGATCATGGAGGTTTTCGACGCCTGCAAACCGTGTCGTTATCCATGGCAATCGATCCTGATGGAAAAATTCAGTTTGCACGATCCTATCGCCACCAATGTTCACGGCATCACCAACGTTCTAATGGCTGAAGTAGCTCCCGAAAAGCAGCTCGGCTGCCTCATGGACACCTTCAACGCCTTCATCTCCAACCTTCTGGAAAAACTGCCGGGCTTCATCGGCCAGACGGCCACCCAGGAGCTGTTCGACAAAATAGAAGACCGGTTGGCCGAACTTTAAACGTGTCGTCGGCTATGGGAGAAAAGCACCAAGGCCGATCTTTTACAAACGATAAGCGAGCACAATCCAACCTATGAAAGAAAAAGCAGACCCCGAAAAAAAACCTTCACACACGGTAACCCTGCGGAACCACCGCCCCGGAGATATCGGCATGGTTATCCACCGTCACGGCGTTCTGTACGCCCGCGAGTACGGATTCAATCACGAGTTTGACGCTTACGTGGCGCTGGGCATGGGCAATTTCATCCAAAAATTGACACCGCGGGAGCGCTTGTGGCTCGCGGAGGTCCGGGGCGGCTTTGCCGGCTCGATCGCCGCCGTCCGCCATGATGACCAAACCGCTCAGCTGCGCTGGCTGATCGTGGAACCCCGGGAACGGGGAAAAGGCGTCGGCAAGCAACTGGTGCAGGAGGCGATCCGCTTTTCCAGGGAGCAGGAATACCGGGCCATCATCCTTTGGACCATCGATTTTCTGCATGTCGCCCGCCGCCTTTATGCCGAAGCAGGCTTCCAACTGACGGAAAACAAGGTCAGCCAGGTCTGGGGAAAAACCCTCACCGAGGAGTGCTGGAAGCTGACATTGGATTGATTGAAACTCGAATTAGAGGCCGTCCCTGATATTATGAAGATTCCCCGAAGCAAGCTGCAGGGAATGCGCTCGCTCGGTTCAAGGCTGCATATCGAAAGGATTCCTTTTACGTTCCAGACGAATGTAAACATACCCACCCCCGGTGTAGCCGAAGGGGCGCAGGATGTGATGGTAGTTGCTGGCCAGGCCGCGGTAGAAGGTATCGAAGTCGATGCGGTAGGGATGGGCCACTTCGGCATCCACGTCCAGCACGGTGACCTGTCCGCCGTGCGGATCGAAGGCGCCCACCACCCGTGAGACGACGAAGGCCGTAATCCACATACAGACAAGCCCCTAGCAGCTTGCGGCGCAGTTCCATCAGCCCCCTCCCGGTACCAGGTCCGCCCTACCGATCAATTGTAAACTCCGGGATGAATCCGGGATGTGTTTTACCCACATAACCAGGAGGATTACATACGACCCTTGTATTTTTGATCATATATTCTGCAGGATCGTGGTAGACCACTCTGTCTTTGCCCTCCGCCGAATCTTATGCGACACAGCCGCAGCGGCATTTGCAGCGGTCATCCCAGACGCTTCCTTTGAGCCGCCCAGCATATTTTCACTGCCCGGCACCCAGTCTATCTTCAAAAACCGAGGTAAGGGCCATGAAATCGTATGCCATTTCCAGGTTGCGGTCGATGGGCTCGCCCTCGTCATAGGATTTGCCAAACACGTAATCGGGCTGGAACCCCGCCTCCTTGCAGTACTTCCGCAAAGACGATTTGGGCATGCTAGCGACCAGAAATACCCCGTTCTCCGCCGCCCACTTGAAGTGCGGGCCGTCACCGCCGCTGTCGCCCATGATCGCGATACGGTGCGGCGGAATGTTGAAAGCGCGCCCCACTTTTTCCGTGTTGACCCCTTTGTCCTGTACCTGCAACAGATCGTACACGCTGTCGGGATCGGTGCTCTCCGCTGAAAAACAGGGGTCCGGGTATGCGGAAAGGGCTGGGAAGCGGGGCAGAAACCGGTTGGCCAGCACCCGTTGGAAGTAGCCCACGGCGCCGGTGGTGTTGATCATGAACAGAATTCGCCTTTCACGGCACCAGGCCAACAGCTCCGCTACCCCGGTATACGTTCTGAAGGCACTTTTTAGATAGGCGTCCATCTGCTGCGCCGTAATCGGCTCCGGTAAAAGCGCAACCACCTGCTGAACCGCCGCTTCCAGGTTGATCCGGTTGCCGGTGTAACCGCGGAAAATGACATCCAGGTTCTCTGAAAGGTGTGGATAGGTAAACGCGATGTAGTCGAAGGGTCCGCAGGGAGCCAGGCATTCGTTCCAGTCGGAGGAGATCATGGCGCGGTATTCTGACATTCTTCGAATATCCAATATTCAATATTAAATGTCCAACGCCCAATTGGCCCCTCCCTTCGATATTGATTATTGGATGTTGGATATTGGTAATTCGTCTTTTTCGTTTCTACTTCCCTTTAAACACTGGCTTCCGCTTCTCCAGAAAGGCCGCCTGTCCCTCTTGCAGGTCCTGACTGGTCATGGCGGCTTCCACAAGGGTGCGCGTCTCCTCGAGGGAGGCGGAGTCGAGGTTTTGCGACGATGCGATCAGGTTCATGATGCGTTTCATTCCTTTGAGGGAAAGCGGCGCGTTGACGGCGATCTCCCCGGCCAGTTCATGCGTGAAGGTTTCTAGCTCCTTCCGTGGAACCACGTAGTTGACCAGGCCCATCTCCTTCAGCCGCCCGGTCCTGTAGCGGCGGGCCGTAAAAAACATCTCTCTGGTGTTGGCCCAGCCGATCGTGCGGATAAACCGCTGGATCCCGTCCGGAAAGTAGACCAGCCCCAGCCTCGCCGGCACCATTCCCATTTGGACATCTTCGGCGGCGATGCGCAAATCGCAGGCCACGGCCAGGTCGCAGGCGCCGCCGAAAGCATAGCCGTTGAGCATGGCGATCACGGGGTAAGGGTAGTTGACGAGGGTGTCCAGCGCCAGGTCGAAAGGGCTTTTTCCGCGCAGTTGATTTTTTAATTCCGGGGAAACACGGGTGGGGATGGCGGAGACGTCATATCCCGACGAAAAGGCCCGGTCGCCGGCCCCCCTGATGATCACCGCACGCGTGTCATCTTCCGTTTTTGACTGCTGCAGGACGTCATGCAGCATGACGAGCATATCCGGCGTCAGGGCATTGCGTTTTTCGGGCCGGTTCAGCACCAGGGTGAGGATGTGCCCCTCTTTTTCCACCAGCAGTTGATCTGAACTCATTTTTCCACCAGGTTCCAGGCCACATCCGCCAATCCCTTGACCATCTCGCCGTAGGTTTTGGCGTCGGATGCGCTGGCATTGCCGTCCAGACCGCGCTTGTAGACCCCCTGAACGATGGCGGCGATGCGGAACAGGCTGAAAGCGATATAAAACGTCCATTGGGGGATCTCTTTTCGGCCTGTCCGCCGGCAGTAGGCATCCACATAGGCGGCTTCCGTAGGAATGCCCGTTGCCGCAAAATCGATCCCCATATAGCCCATTCTCTGTTTTTCCCCCGCCGGGAGGTGATAGCCCATACAGTTGTACGCCAGGTCCGCCAGGGGATGCCCCAGGGTTGACAACTCCCAGTCCAGCACTGCGAGAATCCTCGGTTCGGTCGGGTGTACGATCATGTTCTCCAACCGGAAATCACCGTGGACGATGGTAGTCGTGTCGTCATCCGGCACGTTGGCGGCCAGCCAGTCCATGAGGTGCTCCATGCTCTGAATCTCTTCGGTCTGCGAGGCCCTGTACTGCTTGCTCCACCTGCCGGTCTGGCGTGCCATGTAATTTCCCGGTTTCCCGTAGTCGGCTAGGCCCAGGCGCTCCCAATCCACGGAATGAATCCTGGCAAGGGTGGCGTTCATGGCATCGAAAATGGCCGCCCGCTCGGCGGCATCCCCGGCTTCCGGAACGATTGGGCTTCTGAAGATGCGCCCCGTTACCTGGTCCATGACATAAAAAGGCGTACCCACGACGGACGCATCCGTGCACAGCAGATGAACCCCGGGAACCGGCACATCCGTTTTACCCAGCGCCTCGATGATGCGGTACTCACGGTCCACGGCATGGGCTGAAGGCAGAAGTTTCCCCGGCGGCTTCTTCCGGAGTACGTAGCTTTTACCCGATTCCAGGTCCTCCAACAGATAGGTGGGATTGGACTGACCGTAGCCGAACTGACGTACGTTCAGGGATCCGGAAAAATTATCCAGATGCGCCTTGAGGTAGTTCGCCAGCCGTTCTTCGTCCAGGCGGTGTGCTTTCCTGACCTCCCTTATCTCCTTTTTATCGTTCATCGTACGACTCCCGCTGCCCGTTGAAGACCCGCACCGCAATCAGCGGGAAATCTTCACACCATGGAATTTTATCTTTTTTTCGTGTTTTCATTCCTTCGTGCTTTCGTGATGAAAGCGCGGTCATTATTCTTTCCTAATTTGAGCGTTTCAGGAAATCGTTAACTTGTACCTGACGGTATATCGCGACAGCAGATCGCCCACCTTTTTCTCAATGTCCTGCGGGGAAATATTTTCCCCCGGGGCTATGTTTATGCGGGCAATCGCTCCGTGAATCTTGTCTTCCACGACCTCGACATCAATGGAACCCGCCATGCTTCCGAGGTCTTTGAGAACTTCTTGAAAAATCCGCTTGGTGGCATCCCAGCGTAGGGCCGGCTTGAATATCTTTCCCACCGGCGTCAGCGGCAGTTCATCCATGACAATGACTTCCTTGGGTACGGCGGCGCGTTCACCAATGGCCGCTTCCACTTGTGACAGGATCTCCCCACCGTCCAGGTTCACGCCCTCCTGAAGTTGAACATAGGCTACCGGCACCTCGCCGGCATGGGGGTCGGGACGGCCCACAGCCGCCGCCACCTGCACACCTTGAATCTTGTACAGCGGCTCCTCGATCACGGCCGGGTCGATGTTGTGTCCGCCGCGGATGATGAGTTCCTTTGTCCGGCCGGTCAGCCAGAAATAACCGTCGGCATCTTGCCGCCCCAGGTCCCCAGTGTTGACCCAGCCCGGTTTGGGGTAAAGTCCCTTGTTGTGGGCTTCGTCGCTGTAGCCTTTGAACACATTGGGGCCGGACATGCAGACACTGCCGATTTCGTCCACTTCCGCCTGGCGCATATAATTGCCTTCCTCGTCCACGATGAAGACAGCCATCTGCTGGTACGGCAGGCGCAGACCGATGGAACCCACCTTGCGTTCACCGTGCAGGGGATTGACACAAGAGGCGCAGGTGCCCTCGGTCAGACCGTAGCCTTCGATGATTTTCATGCCCGAGTGCTCCTCGAAACGTTTGAACAGTTCCACCGAAAGCGGTGCCGCCCCACAGATGGCATAGCGCAGGCAGGAGATGTCTGCATCACCCTTGGGGATATCCAGGAGCATGGATAGCACCGTGGGAACACTTGAGAAGGTAACCGCTTTGTAGTGTTCCACGATCTTGTAGAAATTTTTTAGAATCGACGGATCCCTGTAGCCCATAGGACCCAGAATGACGACATGCGCCCCCGTGGAAAAAGGGCTGGATCCGGTAACCGTCGTGCCGTTCACGTGGAAAAGCGGGAGCCCGCACATGGTGGTCTCCCCGACGTAAAGATCGGCCGCTTCGGCGAGCATAAAGGCCATGGCCGCCTCGTTGAAATGGGTGTGGGGCGCCAGTTTGGGCGTGCCTGTGGTACCACCGGTGTGATACATGGAACAGATGTCTTCGGGTTGGATTTGCCGCCCGGAATCAAGGCCCTCGCTGCTGTAACTGGGCAGCACCTCGTCGAATCCGACAATTTTTTCCTTTGCATCGCTGGGTCCCATGACGCGTACGATGGCTTTGAGATTGGGCAGGTCGTTTTTAATGGACATAACCTTTTCCCAAATATCGGAACCCGGGAATTCCCCCAGGGCCACCATAATCTTGGTGTTGGCCGCTAAACAGATGTCGCGAATGGTGGCCGGCTTCAGCATGGGGTTGATGGGGTTGACGATGCCCGCCGCCTCCCCGCCCCAGAGCACATAATGCGTCTGGGGGATGTTGGGCAGGAGATAGGAAATCACATCCTTAGATCCCACGCCCAGGTCATGAAACACGTTGGCCGCACGGTGGATTTGTTGCATGAACTCCCTGTAAGTCACCTGCATGGGGTCTTTGTAGGCATCTCCGGACATGATGAAACTGATGGCCGGGGCTTCCGGGTTGATGGCCGCTCCCTGCTTGATCGTCTCGTAGGTATTGAAGCAGGTCATCCGCTCCTGAATCGGTGTTTCTTCAAACATCTCAATATCAGCCAGTGTTTTTATTTCGAGTCTTCCCATCACCCCTCCTTCACTACCATTAAACCAACGGCGCATTGCGTGCCCATACCGTGCACAGGTTCTGCATTCGTATTGCAATAGACATATAACACATCGGTATAGTCTATCTATCTAAATTTCAAGTTTTTTTTGAAGCTAACCGCGGCAGGCGGCAAGGAAGGCTCCCACTGTGCGGACTAAGGGTCGTGGCGGCATTGGGTGTTGGCGGGCCGGTCTCTTTTCTGCTGCAGTCGCCCGGGTGGCAATTTACACTTCCAGGTACTTTTCCCGCATTTCCGGATTGGCATTCAGGTCTTCGATGGTGCCCGTGAAACCGATGTGGGCCTTCCCCATTAGATAGATACGGTCTGCCAGGGACATGGCCACCTTGAGGTTGTGCTCCACCAGCAGGATGGAAATGCCCGATTTACTGATCTCGGCCAGGACATCCCTGACCTCCTTGACCATGACCGGTGAGAGGCCCTCCGTGGGCTCGTCCACCATCAACAGTTTCGGATTGCCCATGAGCGTGCGTCCGATCGTGAGCATCTGCTGCTCACCACCGGAAAGAAGGGCGCCTTTCTGATTGGTGCGGTCTTTCATGAAGGGAAAGTGCGCATATATCCTTTCGATGGTCCAGGCTTCGGGATCGGTGCTGTCGATCCTGCCGCCCTTTACCCCCATCATCAGGTTGTCCAGGACGGTCAGATTGGGAAAAATGCGTCTTTCTTCGGGAACATAGCCGAGACCCGCCCGGGCGACCTTATGGGGCCTCAAGCCGGTAAGGTCCTTGCCGTCAAAAACCACCTTCCCCGAACGCGGCTTCAGCAGCCCCATGATGGTTTTCAGCGTCGTGCTTTTGCCCATGCCGTTGCGGCCCAGAAGGGCCACGATTTCCCCTTCGGCAACCGTTAGAGACATATCCTGCAGGGCATGGCTGGTGCCGTAATAGGTATTCAATTCCTTGGCTTCTAGTAGCATGCCGCCTCTCCCTCCATTTCACCCAGATAGGCATCCTTGACCGCCTGGTTTTCCCGTATGTCGCAGGGTTCGCCCGTGGCCAGGATGGTGCCGTGATGCAATACGGTAATACGGTCGGCCAGGGAGAAGACGACCTCCATGTCATGCTCGATGATGACCGTCGTCTTGCCCTCGGTCAGCCTTTGGATGAGTTCCACCGCGTAGTGGGTTTCATCTTTGGACATGCCGGCCGTGGGCTCGTCCAGCATGACCAGGTCCGGGTTCGTCGCCAGAGCCATGCTGATCTCCAGCGAGCGGTGTTTGCCGTAGGAAAGGTTTCCGGCCAGGACATCGCGCTCGCCGTCCAGGTTGATCCGTTTCAGAATCTCCTCGGCCGCGGCTGTCACCTCCTTCATTTTGTCCACCTTGCGGAACAGGTTGAAGCGGATACCCCTGGTTGACAAAACGGCCAGGCGGATATTCTGGAAGGCGGTCATGCGGTCGAAGGTGCTGGTAATCTGAAAAGAGCGGCCCATACCCCGACGTAAAATTTTCCAGGGCCCTGCCCCGGTAATGTTCCTTTCTTTGAACACCACCTTGCCCCGGCTGGGCTTATAGGTCCCGGTGATGACGTTGAACAGGGTCGTCTTGCCGGCGCCGTTAGGCCCGATGATGGCATGCCGCTCGCCCGGCGACACCTGCAGGTTGACATCGAACAAAACTTTCAGTCCGCTGAAATCATGATAGAGTCCTTGTGTTTCCAGGATGTTCATGAACCGCCTCCCCTTCCTGTCAGGCGCTTTGCCTCGTAAACCACTTGGCCTTGATTATTTGAAAAATGCCGACAAATCCCATGGGCGCAAACATGATCACCAGGATGAGTACCAGTCCGAACACCAGTTCCACGCGTTCGGTGTGGCGCGTGGTCAGCTCTTCCAGGAGCCCGAATATGGCCGCTCCGAAAATGGGCCCGAAGAAGCTGCCGATGCCGCCCACCATGGTCATCATGATCGGAGCGAACGAGGTCATGACGTGAAACCCGTCCTCAGCCGAAATCAGGTTCTGAAACAGGGCGTACACCGACCCGGCCATGCCGCAAAACGCACCGGAAAACACGTAAATCACCGCTTTGGTATAAGGAACCCGGAAGCCTAAATAATCCACCCGCTTGGCGTTGTCCCGTACCGCGATCATGATCTGGCCAAAAGGGGTTTTGGTGAAAAACCAAAGGACCCAGATGCTGCCGATAAGCACCACCATGGCAAAATAGAAAAACCGGAGCGGGTCGGTCATGTCGACCGAGACGATTCCGGGGATGCTCAAGGGGGGGATGTCGAAACCGCCGATGCCGTCTTCGCCGCCGGTGATGCCTCTCAGTTTCAGGGCCAGGACATACATGAGCCCGCCGAACGCCAGGTGCAGCATGGCAAAGGCCGTACCGCTCACCCTGACCACGATAGGACACAAAATAAGGGCCAGCACGATGGCGGCAAAGACCCCGGACAGAAGCGCCGGTATCAGCGGAAACCCGCTGATATGTGTTAGTGCCAGCGCCGTACCGTAAGCTCCGGTGCCGAAAAACATGGCGTGGCCGAAACTGAGAAGACCGGTGAAGCCCAGCAGGAGGTTAAAGCTGACGCTGTACAATGCAAAAATGGCAAACGTCACGAACACATTGGAGTAGTATATGCCGAACAATCGGGGATACAGAATCAGGAAGACAAAACCGGCGATCCAAAAAATCCATTTTAGCGTCTTGTTCATCATTCTCTTTCTCCGAACAGGCCCATGGGTTTGAAGACCAGCACAATCGCCATGAAAACGTACATCAGCACCGGGGCCAGCTGGGAAACGAACTGCACACCATAGGAATTCAGCAGTCCGCAGATGATAGCCACCAGCAGGGCGCCGCCGAGGCTCCCGAACCCACCGACCACCACCACGATAAAGGCGTCCATACCCACCTGGTCAGCCAGGCCGGGGAACACGGTCAGGATGGGGGCGATGGCCACGCCGGCCACACCGGCCATCCAGGTGCCCACGCCGAAGACCAGCATGAAAACCAGGGGCACGTTGATCCCCAGGGCATCCACCATGTCGGCATCGGATACGGCAGCCCGCACCACCATGCCCAGGCGGGTTTTGTAAAGGATCAGCGCCAGGACAACCAACACTACCGCAGAGAGCCCGATAATAAAAAGTCTGTAAATCGGATAATTCAGGCCACCGGCGGTTATCAGCCCTTCCAGAATACCGGGAACATGCACCGGCAGGCTTTCCGTTCCCCAGAAAATTTTAACGCCTTCCAAAAGAACCAATGAAACGCCGACCGTTAAAATCAATTCGCCGATGTGGCCGAAAGCGTGCACCTTTCTCAGCAGAAACCGCTCCAGAAAAACCCCGATGACACCGGTGGCGACGGGTGCGACCAGCAGGGCTATCCAGAAACTTCCGGTCCAGGCCACCACCTGGTAGCAAAAATAGGCCGACAGCATGAAAAAGGCGGCATGGGCCAGGTTCAGGATGCCCATCATGCCGAAAATCAGCGTGAGCCCGGATGCGATTAAAAAAAGGATCATGCCGTAGGCCAACCCGTGAATGCCTTGCGCAACGTACATTGCCGTTACAGGATTCATATCATTCGCCTCTGTTACCTTTTAAAAACCAATATGGCCCGGGCCCGGATTGACAAGCGCCGGGCCACATTGATTTCAGGGTGCCTTTTTGTTTCCATCGTTCGTTTTTAACGCCACCCAACCGTCAACGACATCACATCCCTTTGCGCATCTCTTTCAATTTCGGATCCATTACCGGCGCCACCTTGTCTGCCGGCAGCCTGAAGGACGGTCCGGTGTTGGAACATCCCTTGAACCAGTAATAGGGTGGTATATTCATGCTCTCCTTTTGCTGTTCGGGGGGAACATAGAGTTCAACAAAAAGGTCGCGCTCTGTTTTGTGGTCGATGCCCCTCATCTTGTAAACGGTTCCGTTAACGTCCGCCCAGGTGTCGTTTTCCCAGACCTCGATGATTTTTTCCGGATCCGTCGTTCCGGCCCGCTCGATGACGTCCAACAGCCAGTAGGTCTGCATCCGGTAAGCGCCGATGGTTCCGGTTCCATGGGTGTAGGTTGTGGTGTCAAACGGTTTTCCCCACTTCGGAGATTGATCTCTCCAGGCTTTGTAGTACTTTATCTGCCCGTCTGTTTTGAACGCCGGGCCCTCGCTGCCAATCTGCGCAATGTGCACCAACCCCTTGGTACCCTCGACGCCGACCTGGATCAGGAAAGGGGGGGTGTTTATGAACAGATTGGCAAACGGGAGATCGAGTCCCATCTGTCTGGCCTGCACGAGGAGGTTGGCGGCATCCGGAATCCAGTCCCCGGTATAAACCACCTCGGCCCCGGTGGCCTTTACCTTGGTCAGATAGGGGGCGAAATCCGTGAGGAACAACTTGTGATAGTCCTCGCCGACCAGTTCGGCATCCGGATAGTACTCTTTCAACCCTTCTTTAAAGCCATGGGCGATGGAGTGGCCGAAAAGGTAGTCCTGACAGAGGATGTAAAACTTCTTTTCCTTTTTTCGCAGCTGGCCATAATAATAGGCCAGTCCCCGTCCCACCTGCGATGTCGAAATGGAGGTCATGAAAGAATAACGCGAGAAGTTCTGCGCATCATAGAGCTCGTCGGAAACCGCCGCCGCATCGATGGCAATGGTTTTGTACTTGTCGGCCACCTGATTGATCACTTTCATCAGATGGCTTCCATCGGTGCCCCACAAAACGTCCACCTT